>JAFQFC010000062.1 GCA_017415775.1 Oscillospiraceae bacterium | reverse complement strand
CCGGGTCACGGAGGAACTCCACGATCTCCCGCAGCTCTTCCTTTTCCTCGTCAGCACCGGCCACATCCTTGAAGGTCTTGCCGGTTTTGCTGCCGTCCTGCGCCCGGGCCTCGCCAAACTTGGCCATGCGGTCATTCTGCATGCCGCCGGCCCGGTTCATGAAGCCCATCAGGAAGAACATGCCCACCAGCACCAGCACGCAGGGCAGCAGTACTTCCAGCCAGTTGGTGGAGTGGTCTGCCCAGTAGTTGTAGTTCTTAATGATCCCCGCTGCCGCCTGCTGCTGCACCAGGTCATTCATATCCTCATAAAAGAGGTCAAAGTCATACAGATCACAGCCCACAGACGTGCCGTCGGACAGCTTGGCCGTCAAACGGGTGTTGGCGATCTGAAACTCCTGCACCTTCTCCTGCTGGAAGAGTTGGCGCAGCTCATAGTAGGTCACATCGTTGGCCTTGCTCAAACTGCTGAACAGGTTGATGCCCAGCATCACGAGCAGTCCCAGCAGCAGGAGCCGCACAGGGTTGATCTGCCGTTTCTCGTTCAATTCTTACTTCCTCCTTGCCAGCTCACCGGGCGAACGCCCCGCCAGCTGTTGTCCTCATGCACCGACACGATCACCATCACCTTGGCCCGGATGTCGGTCTCCGAAACATAGGGTTCATCCCAAAATCGGCTGTCCTCCGACCCGGTACGGTTGTCGCCCATCATAAAGTAGCAGCCCTCCGGTACCCGGAAGGATTCTCCGCCCCGGCTGTTGGTCACACCCTGTGTTGCCAGATACAGCTCAGCGATCCGCGACCCGTTGACACAGACATAGCCGTCCTCGAAGGAGATCTCCTCACCCGGCAGGCCGATGACCCGTTTGACCAGCAGCTTGCCCAGCTCATCGCTCTGGAACGTGACCACATCGCCCCGCTCCAGCGCCGGGTCTCCCACCAGATAGGGCAGCCGCAGCGACACCAGCAGCGATCGGGTGGGGATGGTGGTCTCCATGGATCCGGACGGCACCCAGGCCAGCTGAAAGATCACACGGAACAGCACAAATACCACTGCCACCGTCACCAGAAGATAGCCGTATTCTGCCCAAAAGCCACCCTTATTTTTTTCGATCCGTTTGCCTTTGTATCGTTCACTCACAGCGGATCCCCTTTCTTCCCCTTGATTACTTGTTGTACACCTCGGGCTTCAGCACGCCGATGTAGGGCACATTGCGATACTGCTGCGCATAGTCCAAGCCGTAGCCCACCACGAACTCATCAGGCACCTCAAAGCCTGCAATGTCGGCGTAGATGGCCTTCTGGCGGCGGGAGGGCTTATCCAGCAGCGTCACGATGCTCACAGAGGCAGCGCCGCGGGTCAGCAGGTATTCCTTCAGGTAGGACAAGGTGTTGCCGGAGTCCAGAATGTCCTCCACCACGATCAGGTTGCGGCCGGTGATGTCGCACTGCAGGTCACGGGTGATCTGCACCACGCCGGTGCTCTTGGTACCGTTCTTGTAGGAAGAGACGGCAATGAACTCCAGCTCACTCTTCATCTGGGATGCCCGGACCAGGTCGGCCATAAACACAAAGCAACCGCTCAGCACGCCCACAAACATGGGATTCTTGTCGGCGAAGCGGTCGTACAGTTCCTCGCCCATTTCTGCCACACGCTGCTTGATCTGCTCTTCCGTATACAAAACCCGCAGGATATCCTGCTCCATATTGCTTTTCATCGCTGTTCCTCCTGAGTTCTTTCATTTTTTTGAAAAACGATCTCTATCATTCCGCCGTTTTCTTCCGGCAGATAATGCACATCTGTTCCCAGCCCCGGCACTGCGGCAGCTGTTGCGTCCACCCGAACGCAGGGGACGCTGCGCCGCACTTCCGGCGCCACACCCCGCTCGGTCAGCAGCCGCTTGATGCTGCGCTTTCCCCGGCTGCCCGGCAGTTCCAGCCCGTCACCGCTCTGCCACGGCCCCAGCCGCAGCATTTCGGCATATCTTTCGGCTACATACAGGGCGTCTGCCCGTCGCTGCGCCGTTGCCGGCAGTCGCCGCAGGCACACCTGCCAGGCGCCGTATACGGTTTCCTCCGCAAGCGCCAGCTCCTGCGCCGCTCTTTCTGCTGCACACAGGATCAATACGCCGCTGCGGCATACGGCCTCCGCACCCGGCAGTGACACCATTCCCCTGCCTTTTTCGTTCAGGGCCAGCACCGCCTCCAGGTGGACTGCGGAAATGTCCTTTTTCCCGGTTCCCAGCCGCTCCAGCAGCAGCCGCACCATCCGGGGCCGCAAAACCTCCGGGGCGCTCTGCAGGACAGCACAGGAAATCTCCGCCCCGGCGCCGGGCAGATATCCGGCTGCCAGTTCGTCCAGATACCGATTCTCCCGGCTGACGATCTGCGCCGTACGGGCAATGCTGCGCCGCAGGGCAGGATGGATCTTCTCCAGCTCCGGCATCACATTGTGCCGCAGCCGATTCCTGGCAAAATTCAGGCTCTCGTTGGTCTCGTCCTCCACATGGCCCAAACCATGCTCCGCCAGATACGCCTCAATCTCCTCCCGGGACGTGTTCAGCAGCGGACGGATCAGCCTCCCCCGCACCGGCGGGATGCCGCCCAGACCTTCCGGCCCGGTGCCCCGCAGCAGGTTCAGCAGCACCGTCTCGGCCTGATCGGCCTGATGGTGGGCTGTGGCGACCCGCTGCGCCCCCAGCCGGTCGGCCAGCCGCTCCAGAAATTCATAGCGCAGCCGCCGGCCCATTTCCTCCACGCCCAGCCCGGCTTCCCGGGCTGCCGCCACCACATCGCAGCCGTCGGTGTAAAAAGGCACGTCCAGCTGCTCACACAGGCTGCGGACATAATCCTCGTCCCGCTGTGCCGTGGGCCGCATGTGGTGGTTGTAGTGTCCCGCCGCCACGGAAAATCCGCACCGCCGGGCAAGGCTGCACAGGTAGTGCAGCAGGCAAACGCTGTCCCGCCCGCCGGAAACGGCACACAAAACGGTCCCTCCGGCGTCAGGGAACATATTCCATTGTTCCATCCACGCCGTCAGGTCCATGGGTTACTCCTCGTCGCCGTAGCGATGCTCCAGCGTACCGAAGGTGGTGTAGTCCGGCATCCAGCGCAGCTCCACCTTGCCGGTTTCGCCGTGGCGGTTCTTGGCCACGATGCACTCGGCGATGTTCCTCTTTTCGGAATCTTCGTTGTAGTAGTCGTCACGATAAATAAACATGACGATGTCGGCATCCTGCTCGATTGAGCCGGATTCACGCAGGTCGGACAGCATGGGCCGCTTGTCCTCACGCTTTTCGTTGGCACGGCTCAGCTGGCTCAGGCACAGCACCGGCACCTGCAGCTCCTTGGCCATGATCTTCAGCATACGGGAGATATCGGACACCGCCTGCTGGCGATTTTCGCCGCTATAGCTCTTACCGCCGGCAGAAGTCATCAGCTGCAGATAGTCGATGACCACCAGCCCCAGGTTATCCAGGCGGCGGCACTTGGCGTTCATGTCCGCCACCGTCAGCAGCGGATTGTCGTCGATGCGGATGTCCAGACGGCTCAGGGTCGAAGCGGCCTCGGCGATCTTCTGCCAGTCGCTCTCCCGCAGATTGCCGGTCACCAGGCGGGTGTTCTCCACCAGACCCTCGCTGGCGATCAGGCGGGTCACCAGCTGATCCCGGGACATTTCCAGCGAGAAGACGGCCACCGTCTTACCCGATGCCTTGGCGGCATTGAGTGCCATGTTCAGCGCAAGGCTGGTCTTGCCCATGCCGGGACGGGCCGCCAGCAGCAGCAAGTCGGACTTATTCAGGCCGTTGATCTTACCGTCGATGGCGCTCAGGCCGGTGGTCAGACCCGGCAGCGTGTTGCCGCCGGCGGCAGTCAGCTCCGCCAGACGCTCCATGACCTCCTGCAGCACCACGTTGATGGTCACCATGTTCTGGGCGTTGCGGCCCCGGCGGATGGCGTACACCTTCTGCTCGGCAGACTCCAGCATGTCGCCGGCGGCACCGCCGCCCTCCTGCACCATGGCAGTGATCTCGGACGCCGCCACCGCCACCGAGCGCATCAGTGCTTTTTCCCGCACGATGCGCACGTACTCCATCACGTTGGCGGAAGTGGGGGTCACTTCCATCAGCTGCAGCAGATACGGGCGGGTATTATCGTTATACAGTCCGTTCTTCTCCATCTCCCCGGCGACGGTGACGCCGTCGATGGGCTTGGAGTAGATGAACATGGAATAGATCGTCTCAAAGATCTCCCGGTTCTGCCGCAGGTAAAAATCATCGGGCTGCAGCTGGTCCATCACATCCTTGATGCAGTCGGCATCAATGAGCATGGAGCCCAGCACAGCCTGTTCGGCTTCGGGAGAATGAGGCATTTGGCGAACCAGCAATTCATCCATGGCCGGCTCCTCCTTTCATTTCCGGATGCAGGTTACTTCTCTTCCACCACCAGCACGTACACCGTGCCGCTGATCTCAAAGCCCAGCTTGGCCTTGACTTCATAGCTGCCGAAGGACTTGATGGGTTCGGCCAGCACCAGCTTCTTGCTGTCGATCTCCATGGCGTGCTGCGCCTTCAGGGCAGCGGAAATTTCCTTGCCGGTGACGGCGCCGAACAGCTTGCCGCCGTTGCCGCCCTTGGCAGCGATCTTCACCTGGCAGCTCTTCAGCTTCTCGGCGATGGCCTGTGCGGCAGCCTTGGCTTCGGCGTCAGCCTTGGCCTTGGCCTTGGCCTGCAGGTTCATGGTATTCATGGCATCCGCCGTGGCGATGATGGCCAGCTTCTGGGGCAGCAGGAAGTTGCGGGCATAACCTTCGGCCACGTCGATCATCTGGCCCTTCTTGCCCTTACCCTTCACATCTTTCTGCAAAATCACTTTCATATCGGTATCCTCCTCGGTTGATTACTTGTTGAAATATTCGTCAATGGCAGCCAGCAGCTTTTCCTTGGCTTCGCCTGCCGTGGTATAAGCCAGCAGTCCGCCGGCGGTGGTGGAATTGCCGCCGCCGCCCAGTTCTTCCACGATGACCTGCACGTTCACCTCGCCCAGCGAACGGGCGGAGATGTACACGCCGTCCCCCTTGGGATAGAGAACGAAGGACGCCTGCACACCCTTGATGGTCAGCAGCTCGTCGGACGCCTTGGCAGCCGTCACCCGGTCGCACTCCTCTTCCAGCGCCACGATGGCCAGATCCTCACGGTACAGTTCGGCACGGCGCAGGATGTCGTAGCGGGAGATCATGGAGGCCAGATCGCTCTGGAACATGCGCTGCACCTCTGCCGTATCGGCACCCACCTTGCGCAGGTAGGCCGCCGCTTCGAAGGTGCGGCTGCCGGCCCGGTTGGTAAAGTTCTTGGTGTCCAGCACGATACCGGCCAACAGCGCCTCCGCCTCAAAGCGCAGCAGGTCACCGGGTTCCACCAGATACTGCAGCAGCTCCGTCACCAGCTCCGATGCCGAAGAGGCGTAAGCCTCATGGAAATTCAGAGCCATCTTGTCGATATAGCTGCTGCCGCGGCGATGGTGATCGATCACCGCCACCCGGTTGCAGGCATCCAGCAGCTGCTCGGATTCCACGCTGCCGGGTCGGTTGGTATCCACCACCACCAGCAGCGTACCGGGCTGCACCCGCAAAAATGCTTCCGTCCCGGACAGGAACATGCCGGCATATTCCGGCAGCTGCATCAGCTTTTTCACCATGGGATGTACGGCGTTGTTTTCCAGATCCATGACGATCTGCGCCTTCTTGCCCCGCTTGCGGGCAATGGCGCAGATACCGGCCGCCGCACCCAGGCAATCCATGTCAGCGTATTTGTGGCCCATCACATAGACCCGCTCCGCCTCGTCCATCAGTTCGCCCAGCGCATTGGCCATCACACGGGACTTGACCTTCGTGCGCTTCTCCGTGGTCTTGGAGCGGCCGCCGAAAAAGTCGAAGTTGTTGCGGTCCTTCACCACCGCCTGATCGCCGCCCCGGCTCAGAGCCATCTCCAGCGCCAGCGACGCATTCTTCAGCAGGGCATCATAGTTGTCGGCCTCCCGGCCCACACCGATGGACATGGTGGCAGCCACACCTTCACCGGCCACCACCTCACGCACCTGATCCAGCAGGTCAAACCGACGCTCGGCATAACCGGGGAAATGGCGCTCCTCAAAGATGAAGAGATAGCGGTCACGGTCGTACTTCAGCAGCATGCCTTCGGCGTCCGCCGTCCAGGCACCGATCTTCTCTTCCACAGCCGCCAGCACGGCGCTGCGCTTGCTTTCCGGGCAGGCCTTCATCAGGTCCTCGTAATTGTCCACCATCAAAATGGCTGCCACGGGCCGGGTGTCCTCAATGGTCGTGCGCATCTGCTCGGTTTCCGTCACATCCACCCAGTAGGTAGTGGCCAGAGAGCCCTTGACGCCGGCGATCTCATCGGCCCGGCTGATGCTGCCGTACACACGGAACTGCCGATGCTCCCACACCACCAGCTCCGGACATTCCTTTTTGCCTTCCACCAACCAGTGGCCCGGAAATTCCGGCACCACCTCGTCAATGGGCGTTTCGAACACGCCCTCATCCTTGCCGGCCAGCGCCAAAAAGTTGTCGTTGGCCCACAGGATCGCCTTGGTGTCAAAGTCAAAGACCACCATGCCCATCGGGGCATAGAGCATATTGGCCGAACGGGCGCTGTCCATGCCGCCGTTGTAGCGCTGCATATACTGCCGCACGCTCTGCTGGGCCGAGGCACTGTTGCGCCGGCTCAGCAGAAACACCAGCACCACCACCACAGCCTCCGCAAGGGCCAGCACCGGCGACACCGGCACAGCTGCAACCACAAAGGCCACCAGGCACAGCGAAAACAGCGCAATATTGGTCCTGAGGATGCGAGAAATCTTTTTATTCATCTCTTTCCCTCCCGTGAGGCAAAATCTGATACGGGCATTACGCCCAAAACATAGAATGAGCCAGTTTAATGATTAAGTATACCACGGATTTTCCCACTTCACAAGGCGAAACCATGATTTTCCCACCCCTTTCTCTCCGCATTGCAAAAAAAGGCGAAGGAAAAAGCTGTACAAACGAAAAAAATCATGCTATACTCCAAGCAAATCGCAGAATCTCTGCGTTCTTTTTGGTGTGTTTCCCGGTGGCGCAGCCCGTCCGGGTATAATAAATGGGCGGTACGCCCGACACAATTACATACGCAACGGTTGGGCGTGCACCCCTCTGTCCCACGGCGAAGCAGGGCCGGCGGACACGGGACGCCTTTGTTTTGCTGTGCATTTTTGCGTTCTCGCCCTACCGTGCGGAGCATTCTAACATTCAAAGGAGAACCATCCCATGGCTGAAAAACTGAAGATCATTCCCCTTGGCGGTCTCAATGAGATCGGCAAGAATATGACCGTGTACGAATACGGCGGCGAGCTGATCGTCGTCGACTGCGGCATGGCCTTCCCCGAGGAGGATATGTACGGCATCGACTGCGTCATTCCCGACGTTTCCTACCTTATCAAGAATAAGAACCGCCTGCGGGGCCTGTTTATCACCCACGGTCACGAGGACCACATTGGTGCCATCCCCTACGTCCTCAAGCAGGTGAATCTGCCCATCTACTGCACCCGCCTGACTGCCGGTCTCATCAAGCTGAAGCTCCAGGAGCACGGCCTTATCAACTCCGTCAAGCTCATCACCGTGGAAGCCGGCCAGTCCATCAAGGCCGGTAAGTTCCAGGTGGAGTTCATCCATGTCAACCACTCCATCGCCGACTCCGTGGCTTTCGCCATCCACACCAAGATGGGTACCGTCGTTCACACCGGCGACTTCAAGATCGACTCCACCCCCATCGACGGCGAGGTGATCGACCTGGCCCGTCTGGGCGAGCTGGGCAAAAACGGCGTACTGGCTCTGCTGGCTGACTCCACCAATGTGGAGCGTGCCGGTTACACCGCCAGCGAGAGTGCCGTGGGCCAGACTTTCATGCGCCAGTTCGCCAATTGCAGCAAGCGCATCATCGTCACCACCTTTGCCAGCAACGTCCACCGCATCCAGCAGGTGCTGGACGCCGCCGCTGCCTGCGGCCGCAAGGTAGCCGTCACCGGCCGCAGCATGGAGAATATCATGAAGGTCTCCACCGAGCTGGGTTATATGAAGGTGCCCAAGGGCACGCTGGTGGACATGAACCGTATCAAGAACCTGCCGCTGGAACAGCAGGTCATCGTCACCACCGGCTCTCAGGGCGAGGAAATGAGCGCTCTGTACCGCATGGCCTTCTCCACCCACAAGCAGGTGGACATCGGCGCCGGCGACAAGGTCATTATCTCCGCCAGCGCCATTCCCGGCAACGAGGTCACGGTGGGCCGTGTGATCAACGAGCTGTTCCGCAAAGGCGCCGACGTGGTGTACAACAAGGCCGATATGCTTCACGTTTCCGGCCACGCCTGTCAGGAGGAGCTGAAGATCATTCACGCCCTGACCCGTCCCCGTTTCTTCATCCCCCTCCACGGCGAGCAGCGCATGCTGCAGATCCACGGCCGTCTCGCCCAGCAGATGGGCGTACCTGCCAACCGCATCGCCATTGCCAACAACGGCAGCGTCATCGAGCTGACCACCAAGACCATGAAGTGCGAGACCACCATCCCCGCCGGCGAGGTGTATGTGGATGGCGGCAGCGCCGGCGAAGTGGGCAGCGTGGTCCTCAACGACCGCAAGCTGCTGGCTGAGGACGGCATGGTGGTGGTGGTCCTGCCCATCTCCTCCCACGACAGCCGCCTGCTGTGCGAACCGGAGATCGTGACCCGTGGTTTCGTGTATGTCAAGGAGTCCGAGGAACTGCTGCAGGAGCTGCGCAACATCGCCTACGACACGGTGGAGGCCATGAGCAACCGCAAGCGCAAGGACGACACCGAGATCGGCCGCGCCGTCCGCAGCGCCGTCAGCAGCTACCTTTTCAAGCAGACCCGCCGCAGCCCCATGGTCATTCCCATGGTCACACGCATTTAAGCATTTCCTGCCCAAAATTGAAAGAAAGAACGGGGTATTCCTATGAAGTTTCTGCAGTTTTATAAAGACGGTCAGCCTGCACTGGGCCTTGTGACCGAAGCCGGCATCATTGACGTGGGCGCCAATCCCGGCATGCCCAAGACCATGCTGGAGCTGTGCGTCTCCGGCGACCTCGCTCCCCTCGCCGCCCTGACCAGCCCGGTGCTGCAGGAGCAGGATCTGACCTTTGCCCCCACCGTCACCGGCATGGAGAAGATCCTGTGCGTGGGCCTGAATTACCGTGCCCATGCCATCGAGATCGGCATGGCCATGCCCGAAAACCCCACCATTTTCTGCAAGCTGCCCAATGCGCTGGCCGCCCACAATGAAGAGATCGGTCTGCCCTGCGGCATTGAGATCGACTACGAGGCCGAGCTGGTGCTCATCATGGGCGAGGGCGGCAAGATCTTCGCCGCCACCTGCGGCAACGACCTGTCCATCCGTGAGTGGCAGAAGGCCACCACCCAGTGGCTGTGCGGCAAGAGCTACGACGGCTTCGGCCCCATGGGTCCCTACGCCGTGGACTACGAGAGCCTGCCCAAAGGCGGCCTCGCCATCCAGTGCCATGTCAACGGCGAGCTGCGCCAGAACTCCCGCACCGACGACCTGATCTTTGACGAACAGCAGATCGTGGACTACCTGATGCCCCGCATTCCCCTGAAGGCCGGCGACGTGATCTTCACCGGCACCCCCAGCGGCGTGATGATGGGCTACCCCGCCGATCGGAAGCAGTGGCTCAAGAGCGGCGACACCGTGGAAGTCACCGTGGAGGGCATCGGCACTCTGCGCAACACCCTGAAATAAACCGTAAAAAGACGCAAAAAATCCCGGCAGATCTGCCGGGATTTTTCATTTTTGCTCATTCTTTTTCGATTATCGGCAGGTCAACACGAACGTGATCACCACCACCGCCGCCCAGATCCAGTACCGCACCTTTTCCGACAGGGTGGAGTTGAACACGGAGATGCCCGCAGCAAAAATCACGAAGGCGGATACGCCCACGTAGTTCCAGCCCCGGTCGCCCTCCGACCAGACCGGCAGGCCCAGTGCGCCGAGCAGCTGCTCGCCCACAAGGCTAAAGCCCCAGCCGGCAAGCAGCAGCGCCACTGCAATCACCCAGCGGGTGATCCGCTTCTTCCAAGTCAAGTCTGTGCGCACGTTCGTTCCTCCAACAGCTTCCGTGCGGCGGCACGGATCTCTTCCCCCCGCAGCGGGGAATTCACAATGGACCGCAGCTCTTTTTCACTCATGCCCTGCAGCTGCTGCAAATATTTCTCCTCGCCGCTCACTTCTTCCTCCGGCAGAGCCACATCCTCCGGCCAGCGCAGCTCGATGCGGCGGCAGTTGGGACAGACCCAGATCTGGGCGTCCAGCGCCGCGTCAAAGGCGGGCCGATCCAGTCGGTGCACATCGATCAGTTCACGACTACGCAGCCGCAGCTTCACACCGGGGCAGCGAACACAGGTGGGACCATTCATGTGCATCCTCCTCTCACTTCCAGTCGGGGAACTTCTTCTCCAGCAGGTTCCTTGCCGCCTGCTTCATATCCTCATTAAATTTATCTTCTTCCAGAATCTGCCGCAGCTGCTTTTCATTGCAATATTCAAAGGTGCGCTCGTATTCCCACACCTTCGACAGCCCCGCACCGCCGGGCAGGGTGGAGAAAGCCCACACCGTCTCCATGCGGCGGCACTTGGGGCAGACCCAAATCTCTGCCGGCAGAAGGGCTGTCTCGTAGGGCTCGTCATCATCCCGGAAGAGATCCCTGATCGTACCGCCATCCCAGTAACGGTCCGTTTGCAGCTTGACGGTGCGGTAGAACAGCATTTCCGTATCGGTGCAGCGCAGACAGAACCGGGGTTCCTCGGCTGCTCTTTCCGGAACAGCCTCCGTCGGTTCTTCCTGCGGGGTCGGTTCCGGTGCATCCTCCGCCTCGAACAGGCGGAATTTCTTCTTTTTCGGAGCGTAATCTTCGTATTTTGCCATGGATTCTCCTCCTTAATACTCCGGGGCTTCCGGGGTGCGGCGGTACAGCAGGGGCTTTCCCTCGGCGTCCACCAGCACCGTCATGCCGCCGGCGTAGCCGCTCTGGTGGAAGAAATACTGCACGCCGGTGTAGGTATCCACCCAGATCTCGCAGCCGCTCATGGCGCCGTCACTATGCACCCTCTCAAAACGCTTTTCTTTCGCCATCTCTCATTCTCCTTTTCTGCACAGCAGGTTTTGTGCCGCTTTCTTGGCCTCGGGCAAGTAATCCCGGCCGTCGATGACCTTTTGAAGTTTCTTTTCCGAATAGTCACGGAACAGGATCTCAAACTTCTTTACCGGGTCTTTCGTATCTTCCAGCGCCTGCTGCTCCTGCTCAAACTGCTCAACGCCCGTCAGCGGCTTGAACCATGCCATAAAGCGGCAGTCGGGACAGAGATACAGCTGCGCTTCGATAAAATCCTCCGTCAGCTGTACGACCTTGTTTCCCCGCATGGCGAGCCAGCCGGTGTAGTGCAGTGCCATCTCTGCGCCGCAGAAGGGGCAAATTTTCTTTTCCTCTGCCATAGGCACACCCTCCTTTTTGTCAAAAGGGCAGGCTGACGCCTGCCCTTTCATGGTTTTCCTTATTCAGCGGCCTTGTCGTTGCCCAGCAGCGCCTGAGCAGAGCTGGCGAGACCCGCCAGACCCTGGATCTCGCTGGGGATGATGATCTTGGTGGCCTTGCCGTCAGCCACCTTCTGCATGGCTTCGAGAGCCTTGAGCTTGATGACCTGATCGTTGGGGGCCGCCTCGTTCAGCATGCGCATGGAGTCAGCCAGTGCCTGCTGCACCTCGCGGATAGCGGTGGCTTCCGCCTCGGCGGCCATGATGCGGGCCTGCTTGGCGGCATCGGCACGGAGGATGGCGGATTCGCGCTCACCTTCGGCCACCAGGATCTGGCTGGCCTTCTGGCCCTCAGCCTGCAGGATGGACTCGCGGCGTTCACGCTCGGCCTTCATCTGCTTTTCCATGGCGTTCTGGATCTCACGGGGAGGCAGGATGTTCTTCAGCTCCACACGGTTGACCTTGATGCCCCAGGGATCGGTGGCTTCGTCCAGAATGGCACGCATCTTGGCGTTGATGATGTCACGGCTGGTGAGGCTCTGGTCCAATTCCATCTCACCGATGATGTTACGCAGCGTCGTGGCGGTGAGATTCTCGATGGCGCTCATGGGATACTCCACGCCGTAGGTGTACAGCTTGGGGTCGGTGATCTGGAAATAGATGACAGTGTCGATCTGCATGGTGACGTTATCCTTGGTGATGACGGGCTGGGGATCGAAGTCCGCCACCTGCTCCTTCAGGGACACCTTCTTGACGATGCGGTCCACAAAGGGGATCTTCAGGTGGATGCCGACGCCCACGACGGCCTGGAACTTACCCAGACGCTCCACCACGTAGGCCTTGGACTGCTGCACCACATAGATGTTGCTGACAGCGACGATCAGCACGAGGACGACAACAACAGCAATGATAATGAATCCGGGACTGGGCATAATGAGTACCTCCTTGAATTTTATATATTGGTTTATACTTCTTCTTTCATTTCTTCCACAAACAGCCGCACACCTTCCATGCGCTTGACACGCACCATGGTGCCTGCGGCGATGGGTTCGCCGTTTTCGCTGCGGGCAGACCAGGTTTTACCGTCCACATACACAGCGCCCACCGGCACCGTGTTGTCAATGGCCTCGGTGACACGGGCGGCAGCATTCAGCACACGGTCGGCATTGGTGGGGATGGTTTTCTGGTTGATATACTTGGCCACCAGCGGACGGGCAGCGATCATGCAGGCAATAGATACCACGAAGAACACTACCAGCTGCAGCCAGATGGGCCCATTGAGCATGGCCACCACCAGGCCGCCAATACCGCCTACCATAAACCAGATGGATGTCAGGCCGACGGTGATGGCTTCCATTGCGCCGAAAATCACCATCACGCCCACCCAGATCATGGGGATCATATCTGCGTTTCCTCCTTTCAGAAAGGCGCCGATCAGCAGCGAGACCAGCAGCGTACCCGCTGTTGCGCCCAGCGCCAGCCACTTGTTTTTCGGGGACAGGTTGGCAAGGAAGGTTTCTGCCGCCGTTTTCAGCGTGGCATCGCGGATCTCCACCGCCACAGGCTCCTCCTCCGGCAGCGTCTCCGACGGTGTCGCATGAGGGACCTCCCCGGCAAACAGCTCGTTAGGGGTGATGCCGTAGCGGTTGCAGATATAGAGGATCTTCTCCACCTCCGGATAGCCCCGGCCGGACTCCCACTTGGACACCGCCTGACGGGACACCTTTAACTCCTCGGCAAACTGTTCCTGGGTCAATCCGCTGCGGCGGCGCACCGCCTGCAGCTCATCTCCAAAAGACATAGACATCGCCTCCCTTCTTCCTTTTGTCTTTATGATAGCAAACGCAGCACAGCTTTTCTACCAACTTCAAATTGCGCACGACAAAATTTTACAGTTTTCTGCGCAACTTGAAGTTGCATTGCTTTTCTTTTATTATACAGCATCCCGCCGCTCTGCGCTACTGTTATTTCCGGTTTGCAGATGTTAAGATTCTGTAAAGAGTGCAAAAATTTTCTATGCTTCCTTGCGATTTTCGCCAAGGTCATATATGATAGAATGGAATAGAAATGAAGTGAGGGTTTCTCATGGCTAAATATCTGATCCCCTGCCTGCTGGGTCTGGAAAAGCTGGTGGGCGACGAAATCAAGCGGCTGGGCCTGCAGGACGTGCAGGTGGAAAACGGCCGTGTGCTGTGCCGGGGCACCGACGCCGATCTGGCACGACTGAACATCAATCTGCGCTGCGGCGCACGGGTCCTGCTGGTGCTGGGAGAGTTCCCCGCCCGCAGCTTTGAAGAGTTGTTTCAGGGCACCCGGGCCATTCCCTGGGAGGATTATCTGCCCCGGGACGCCGCCTTCCCCGTGAAGGGCTACTCCATCTCCTCCCAGCTGCACGCTGTCAGCGCCTGCCAGAGCATCATCAAGAAGGCCATGGTAGAGCGCATGAAGGCTCACTACGGCATGGAGCAGTTCCCGGAGACCGGCACCAAGTATCAGGTGCGCTTCTCCCTCTTTAAGGACCAGGCTGCCATCTGTCTGGACACCAGCGGTGAAGGCCTCTACAAGCGGGGCTACCGCGCCGTAGGCGTGGAGGCGCCTTTGCGTGAAACGCTGGCTGCCGCCATGGTGATCCTGTCCCGCTACCGGGGCCGGGATCCCTTCTGCGATCCCTTCTGCGGCAGCGGCACTATCCCCATCGAAGCGGCGCTGATCGCCAAGAACCGGGCACCCGGTCTGGACCGCAGCTTCGACGCACAGAAGTGGAGCTTCCTCACCGCCGGCATCTGGCTGGATGCCGCTGAGGAGGCGATGGACAAGGAGTTCCATGGCAAATACGACCTCTGGGGCGGCGACGTGAATCCCAAAGCGGTGGCCATCGCCAAGGACAATGCCCGCAAGGCCGGCGTGGATGACATCATCCGCTTTGAAGTAGCCGACATGAAGGACTTCCGCCGCCAGAGCGAATACGGCCAGCTGGTGACCAATCCGCCCTACGGCGAGCGCCTGATGGAGAAGCAGGAGGCCGAGGAGCTGTACCGCCAGCTGGGCAAGGTGTGGCAGCAGCTGCCCGGTAAGTGGCGCACGCTGATCCTCAGCAGCCATACCGAGTTCGAGCGCACCTTCGGCCGCACCGCCGACAAGAAGCGCAAGCTCTACAACGGCATGATCAAGTGTGATCTGTTCATGTACGGCAACGTCTGATAAAGGAGGGCATCCTTATGAAACACATCTTTATCATCAATCCCCACGCCGGCAAAACCGACAGCCGCCAGCGCATCTACGACATGGCAGATGTGCTGCGTGACAAGCACGGGCTGGACGTGCAGTGCATCCTGACCCGCAAGCAGGGTCACGCCACCGAGATCGCCCGCAGCCTGTGCGAATCCGGCGAGGAGCTGCGCTTTTACGCCTGCGGCGGCGACGGCACCATCAACGAGGTGGCCAACGGAATCCTGGGCTACGACAACGCCGCCATGAGCTGTATCCCCATTGGTACCGGCAACGACTTCCTGCGTAACTTCGGCGAAGACGCCGCCAAGTTTGCTGATGCGGAGAATCTGTGGGATGGTCCCCAGTTCCCGCTGGATGTGATCGATGTTGGCGGCCGCATCGCCCTGACCATCGCCTGCTCCGGCATCGACGCCCGCATCGGCCGGGATGTACATAAGTACAGCGAGACGCCCTTCCTGGACGGCAAGAGCAGCTACGTGGTCTCTCTCATCGCCAACTTCGTATTCGGCAAGCTGACCAGCCACTGGACCATCGAGCTGGACGGGGTCGAGGCCGAGGGCGACTACGCCGTGGTGTCCGTGTGCAACGGCCGGTATTACGGCGGCGGTTTCATGCCCATGCCCGAGGCCCGGATGGATGACGGCATCATGAACGTGATGGTGGTGGACAAGATCAGCAAGCTGCAGTTTTTGAAGTTTGTGGGTCTGTACTCCAAGGGTCAGTACCGCAAGGTGCCCCACCTCGCCCACGGCTACACCCCCAAGGTGGTGCGCATCCGCTCCGAGAAGGAAGACATCGTCACCTGCCTCGACGGCGAGTGCGTAGTCAACAGCGATATCACCATCCGGCTGGCCGACAAGCGGCTGAATTTCTTCGGCCCCGTGGGCTGCAGCTGCAACCGCACGGCTCTGTAAGGACTTTTTAGCCGTTTTGTGAACTTTTTCCATTTTGCCCTTTTTCCCCTTGCAAATCGGAAATAGTGTGGTATGATAATCAGCGTTAGCACTCAGCAAAAAGGAGTGCTAACGCTGATTTTGTTTTTTCAATGAAAGATATATCGAAGGAGGAACCCATTATGAAACTGACCCCTCTTGCTGACCGTGTGGTTTTGAAGATGGTGGAGGTGGAGGAGACCACCAAGGGCGGCATCATCCTGACCGGCGCCGCCAAGGAGAAGCCCTCGATCGCCGAAGTCATCAGCGTCGGCCCCGGCGGTATGGTGGATGGCAAAGACGTGATCATGGCCGTGAAGGCCGGCGACAAGGTCATCATCGACAAGTTTGCCGGCACCAAGGTGACGCTGGAGGACATCGAGTACATCGTTGTCCGTCAGGGCGACATTCTGGCCATCGTTGAATAAAAGAAATTCTCTGTTCCTAATCTGGAGGTAAATAATTATGGCAAAGATCATTAAGCGCGGCGACGAGGCCCGCAAAGCTCTGGAAGCCGGCGTCAACCAGCTGGCCGATACCGTTAAGGTCACCCTGGGCCCCAAGGGCCGCAACGTGGTGCTGGATAAGAAGTTCGGTACGCCCCTGATCACCAACGACGGTGTGTCCATCGCCAAGGAGATCGAGCTGGACGATCCTTTCGAGAACATGGGCGCCCAGCTGGTGCGTGAAGTGTCCACCAAGACCAACGATGTGGCCGGTGACGGTACCACCACCGCTACCCTGCTGGCACAGGCCATGATCCGTGAGGGTCTGAAGAATCTGGCCGCCGGCGCCAATCCCATCGTGATGAAGAAGGGCATGGCCAAGGCCGTGGAGGCCGCCGTCAGCGCCATCCGTGCCCAGAGCCAGAAGGTCAACGGCACCGACGACATCGCCCGTGTGGGCGCTGTGTCCTCCGGTGACGAGGCCATCGGCCAGCTGATCGCACAGGCCATGGAGAAGGTGTCCGCCGACGGTGTCATCACCATCGAAGAGTCCAACACCGCCGAGACCTACAGCGAAGTGGTGGAAGGCATGATGTTTGACCGTGGCTACATCACCCCCTACATGGTCACCGACACGGAGAAGATGGAAGCCGTCATCGACGACGCCTACATTCTCATCACCGACAAGAAGATCTCCGTCATCACCGACATCCTGCCCCTGCTGGAGCAGCTGGTGCAGGCCGGCAAGAAGCTGTTCATCATTGCCGAGGACGTGGAGGGTGAGGCGCTCAGCACCCTGATCGTGAACCGTCTGCGCGGCACCCTGAACGTGGTGTGCGTCAAGGCTCCCGGCTTCGGCGACCGCCGCAAGGAGATGCTGCAGGATATCGCCATCCTCACCGGCGGCCAGGTCATCAGCGAAGAGATCGGCCTGTCCCTGAAGGATACCGGCATCCACATGCTAGGCCACGCCCGTCAGGTGAAGGTCACCAAGGAAAACACCATCATCGTGGACGGCGCCGGCGACAGCGAGGCCATCCGTGCCCGTGTGGGCCAGATCCGTGCCCAGATCGGCATCACCACCAGTGAGTACGACAAGGAGAAGCTGCAGGAGCGTCTGGCCAAGCTGGCCGGCGGCGTGGCTGTCATCAAGGTCGGCGCTGCTACCGAGACCGAGATGAAGGAAAAGAAGCTGCGCAT
>JAFQFC010000061.1 GCA_017415775.1 Oscillospiraceae bacterium | reverse complement strand
CGGCGCCACCGCCGTTGAGGTGGGCGCCGCAAACCTGGTGAACCCCTACATCTGCCGTGATATCGTTCGGGATCTTCCCGAAGTCATGGCCAAGTACCATATCAACAATTTAAGTGAAATTATTGGAGGCGTTAAGTAAAATGGGTAAAGACGTAATCGTAGCATGTGATTTCGCTTCTGCGGAAGCAACCTTTGCATTCCTGGACAAGTTCGCAAATTGTGAGCGCAAGCCTTTCCTGAAGATCGGCATGGAACTGTACTACGCCGAAGGTCCCTCCATTGTTAAGGAGATCAAGGCCCGGGGCCACAAGATCTTCCTGGATCTGAAGCTGCACGACATCCCCAACACCGTTAAGAAGGCTATGGCAGTCCTGTCCAACCTGGATGTGGACATCACCAACCTCCACGCCGCCGGTGCCACCGCCATGATGAAGGGCGCACTGGAAGGCCTGACCCGTCCCGACGGCACCCGTCCCCTGCTGATCGCCGTCACGCAGCTGACCTCCACCGACCAGGAAACCATGGAGCGGGACCTGCTGATCAACCATCCCATTGACGAGGTTGTCATGCACTACGCAGAGACCGCCAAGAACGCCGGCCTCGACGGCATCGTATGCTCCCCCCTGGAAGCCGGTAAGGTCCACGACCGTTGCGGCAAGAATTTCCTGACCATCACTCCCGGCGTCCGTTTCGCTGACGGCGACATCGGCGACCAGAAGCGCGTTATGACCCCCGCCGCCGCCAAGGAGATCGGCTCCGATTACATCGTCGTCGGCCGTCCCATCACCGCCGCTGCCGACCCCGTGGCCGCCTACCAGCGCTGCGTCGCCGAATTCTGCGACTAAGCGGGCAGTGCCCGCAGACAATTCGTGACGTACCCTGGCAAACATCGCTATACCATTGGGTACCGCTCGATTCGTTACTGCTAATATCATTGAAACGTTAGGTAAAGGAGATACATCATGGAAGCTTACAAGAGAGAGTTTATTGAGTTCCTGCAGGGTGCCGGTGTTCTGAAGTTCGGTGACTTCACCGCCAAGTCCGGCCGCAAGATCCCCTACTTCGTCAACGCCGGTATGATCAAGACCGGCGACCAGATCACCAAGATGGGTGAGTTCTACGCCAAGGCCTATGCCGACAAGCTGGGTGACAAGAAGTCCGTCCTGTACGGCCCTGCCTACAAGGGCATTTCCCTGTCCATTTCCGCCGCCGTCGCTCTGAGCAAGAACGGTCTGGACCTGCCTTTCTTCTTCAATCGTAAGGAAGTCAAGGACCACGGCGAAGGCGGCACCTTCGTCGGTTACGTTCCCCAGGCCGGTGAAGAGATCGTCATCATCGAAGACGTCATCACCGCCGGCACCGCCATCCGGGAGTCCATGGAGATCCTGAGCCACCTGGAAGGCACCAAGGTCATCGCCACTTTCATCATGGTGGACCGGAAGGAAAAGGGTCAGACCGAGAAGGGCGCCATGCAGGAGATCGAGGAGCAGTTCGGCTTCCCCGTCTACTCCGTTGTTGACGTCTACGACATCATCGAGTACCTGGAAGAGGATCCCGCCAACGAAGAGAACGTCACCAGAATCAAGAACTATCTGGCAGTGAATGGAGCAAAGTAATGAAGAATCTGATGAACATCACCGATCTGACCGTCGAAGAGATCGATGAGCTGATCGCTGTCGCCGAAGATATTATCGCGAATCCCGAGAAGTACCAGGATGCCTGCCGCCACAAGCTGCTGGCCACCCTGTTCTTCGAGCCCTCCACCCGTACCCGTCTGAGCTTTGAATCCGCCATGCACCGCCTGGGCGGCGCCGTGGTGGGCTTCAGCGAGGCTGGCTCCTCCTCCACCGCCAAGGGCGAGAGCCTGTCCGACACCGTGCAGACCGTGGGCTGCTACGCCGACATCATCGCCATGCGCCATCCCAAGGAAGGCGCTCCCGTGGTGGCTGCCCGCCGGGCAGGCGTGCCCATCATCAACGCCGGTGACGGTGCCCATAACCACCCCACCCAGACCCTGACGGACCTGCTGACCATCTGGCGCAGCAAGCACACCTTCAACGGTCTGACCATCGGTCTGTGCGGCGACCTGAAGTTCGGCCGCACCGTCCACTCCCTGGTTGCCGCCATGGCCCGCTACAGCGGCATCAAGTTCGTCTTCATCGCGCCCGAGGAGCTGCGCTTCCCCCGCTACATCATTGAGGACGAGCTGGAGAGCCGCTGTATCGAGTACAAGGAAGTTTCCACCATGGAAGAGGCCATGCCCGAGCTGGATGTGCTGTACATGACCCGCGTCCAGAAGGAGCGTTTCTTCAATGAGGCTGACTATATCCGTCTGAAGGACACCTATATCCTGACCCCCGACAAGCTGGTGCCCGCCAAGAAGGATATGATCGTCATGCATCCCCTGCCCCGCGTCAATGAGATCTCCGTCACCGTCGACGACGATCCCAGAGCCGCCTACTTCCCCCAGGCCAAGAATGGTATGTTCATCCGCATGGCCCTGATTCTGAAAATGCTGGAGGTTAACGTATGATTATCGGACAGATCAAGGAAGGCATCGTCCTGGACCACATCACCGCCGGCAAGGCTATGGACATCTATAACATTCTGAAGTTGGGCAAGCTGGACTGCACCGTGGCCATGATCAAGAACGCCGACTCCGAGAAGATGGTCAAAAAGGATATCATCAAGATCGGCACCCTGCTGGATATCAACTTCGACGTTCTGGGCTACATCGATCCCGGCATCACCGTCAACATCATCCGTGAAGGCAAGGTGGCCGAGCGCCGTCACCTGGCTCTGCCCGAGCGTGTGGTGGGCGTCATCAAGTGCAAGAACCCCCGCTGCATCACCTCCATTGAGCAGGAGATCGTCCACGAGTTCAAGCTGACCGACCCCAACAAGAAGGTCTACCGCTGCATCTACTGCGAGCACCAGGCAAAGTAACATATCTTCACCCCGGAAGACAACCTTCCGGGGTGATTTTTTCAGCAAAAAGGAGCATTCCGCTTTTCTTGTTTCGGCAAGAAAAGCTCCAAAAGAAGCCAACATAAAGGGCGCTGTATGCCGCGCTCCCGCGCGTCAAATCCGCCCCTTTATGAATTCCCCGGCCGCACTTACGAAGGCTCGCAGCACCTTAACCTAAATCCTGAGCACAGCAAAAATGTTCCGATTTTTGCTGTGCAGGGAAAGAACGGAAAAGAATCGGCAGGGCAGGGAGTGCGGAGCCCCTGCCATCGTTAGACCCCATTATCGGTAGTCTTAGGTCGTTAAGGTCCTGAGCAGATGCCAAGTGCGCG
>JAFQFC010000060.1 GCA_017415775.1 Oscillospiraceae bacterium | reverse complement strand
CCGCCCTCATTGGTTGCGCATAATTGTTGTTACGTAAACCCTCCAATATAGGCGGCGACGATGATTTATGCATATTGGTGGGGCGCACCGGTTGCGGTGCATTCCCGGCAGGCCGGGGGTGTTCATTCTTAATTGTTAGGCGCATTCTCGGCGGGCGGCGGATCGCCGCTCCTACGACGATCTACCGATAGAAACTCGTAGGGGCGGGCCTCTGCGCCCGCCCGCATTGGTTGCGGATAATTGTTGTTACGTAAACCCGCAAATATAGGTAGCGGGCATTGGTTATGCAGATTTTCGGTGGGGCGCACCGTTTGCGGTGTGTTCCCGACAGGCCGGGGGTGTTCATTCTTACTTGTTAGGTGCATTCTCGGCGGGCGGCGGATCGCCGCCCCTACGACGATCTACCGATAGAAACTCGTAGGGGCGGGCCTCTGCGCCCGCCCGCATTAGTTGCGGATAATTGTTGTTACGTAAACCCGCAAACATAGGCGGCGGGAGATATTTTCCGTTGCGCAGATTGGCATGGCTGGAAGCGTTCATTCTTAATTCTTAATTTTTAATTGTTAATTTTCATTTTGTTGCCCTTCGGCATGCAAAAAAGGGCCCCGGGGCGCCTATTAGTGAAGGGGTCTTTCGGCACCGGGACACGGTGGGCGGCATAAGCTGGGATGCACGCTCCGCCCGGAACGAAGGCGCTCCCAAGGAAAAACAAGGAGGAAATGAAAATGGATTTTGGAATGGCAGGCGTGGCGGCCATCACCGTCATCGCCTATGCGGCAGGCATGCTGGTCCACGCCGGCAGCATCAACAACAAATGGATCCCCGTGATCTGCGGTGCCGTAGGCGGCGTGCTGGGTGTGGTGGGTCTGTTCATCATGCCCGATTTCCCCGCCGCCGACGTGATCACCGCCTGCGCCGTGGGCATCGTCAGCGGTCTGGCGGCCACCGGCGTGGATCAGATGGTCAAGCAGCTGGGAGAGGAGGCGCAGGACGATGCCTAAAGTCTACCTCTCGCCCCCCTACCACTACTACAACCGCTGCGCCGTGGCCGGCTGCGACGAAAACCTGCACAACAACCTGTATCTGGACGAACTGGAGCCCTACCTCACCGCCTGCGGCATCGAGTTTCGCCGTGGCGCACGGCGCACCGCCCGCTCCAATGAGGACGGCACGGCCATGATGAAGCAGGCCGTCCGTGAGTCCGACGCCTGGGGCGCCGACGTCCACTACGTCAGCCACACCAACGCCTTCAACGGCATGGTGCGGGGCTACCGGCCCATGATCTATCCCGGCAGCACCCGGGGCAAGAAGCTGGCCCAGGCCATCATCAAGGAGCGCAAAAAGATCTACGATCAGCCCGTCTCGCTGGTGGAGCGCAGCGACCTGTACGAGCTGCGGATCCCCGCCGCTGCCTCCTACTACGAGGAGCATGTGTTCCACGACAACAAGGCCGACGCCCAGTGGTTCCACGAGAACCTGCGCCCTCTGGCGGAAAGCACCGCCCGTGGCCTGTGCGACTATTTCGGCCTGAAGTTCGTGGATCCCTACGCCGCCTCCGCCCCCGTCCCGGAGTCTCCCGCACCCGCCCCCGACGGAGCGGCGGTGACGCTGCCGGTGCTGCGCCGGGGCGACCGCAGCGACGCCGTTCGCAGTGCCATGGCCGTGCTGCGTGACGGCGGCTGGTACACCCTGCCCCTCGCCGCCGGCGACAAGACCTTCGGCCCCGAAATGGAGGCGGCGGTGAAGCGGCTGCAGCAGGCAAAAAAGCTGACCGCCGACGGCATCGTGGGGAAGGACACCTGGCCGGCGCTGCTGGGGCTGTGATGCAATTTGCAACCTTGGCGGGCCTCCGTGCCCGCCCACCCGCATAGGTTGCAGATAATTGTTGTTACGTTAACCCGCTAAGATAGGCGGCAGGGGTGATTTTGGGGACGGAAGAAAGTGTGTGCGACGCAGAAAATGCGTGTGTAGGGGCCGGCATACCCCTCTTGCCTAAAGGGGGGTGTCTGCGAAGCAGACGGGGGGATACGACGGTCCTTTGCACCGCACCCACGGCGGGCCGGGGTCGGCCCGCCCTACAGGGCCTGCCCCAACGACCCGTAGGGCGGGGGCTTGCCCCCGCCGCCTTGCGCTGCACCGGTTGCGGATAATTGTTGTTACGTAAATCCGCAAACATAGGTGGCGGGGGTTGGATGGGCCGCAAAGGGGGCGGCTGTTCGGTGGGTCGGCTCGCTTTATAGGGTGTGCCGCATCCGTTGGTTGCAGATAATTGTTGTTACGTAAACCTGCAAGGATAGGCGGCGGAGAATGGTTTTGGGGCAGAATAGCAGCATGTGGCATGGAAAATGCGTGTGTAGGGGCCGATTCTATATCGGCCCGGGAGGCTCTCACGGCGGGCGGATGGGGACATCCGCCCCTACGTAATTCATGCGCCACCGGGCGCAATTCATGGCGAAGCCAATTCATGCCGCAGGCAATTCATGGCCGCAAGCCAAATCATGCGCATCCCCCCACGGCGGGCGGCTGATAGCCGCCCCTACACCGTCTACCGATAGAAACTCGTAGGGGCGGGCATTGCCCGTCCGCATTGGTTGCAAATAATTGTTGTTACGTAAACCCGCAAAGATAGGCAGCGGGGTTTGGATGGGCCGCAAAAGGGGCGGCTGTTCGGTGGGTCGGCTCGCTTTGTAGGGTGTGCCGCATCCCCCACGGCGGGCCGGGGTCGGCCCGCCCTACAGGGCCTGCCGCAACGACCCGGAGGGCGGGGAAATGCCCCCCTTTCCTAAAGGGGGGTGTCATTTGCGTAGCCAATGACGGGGGGATTCCCCCGCCGCCTTGCGCTGCACAGGTTGCGGATAATTTGTTTTATGTCAACCCGCAAACATAGGCAACCGGGGTGTTTTTGGGGCGTGGGGAATCCATCGGTTTGCGTCTGCACGGTGTAGGGTGTGCCGCATCCGTTGGTTGCGGATAATTGTTGTTACGTAAACCTACAAACATAGGTGGCGGGGGTTGGTTATGCAGATTTTCGGTGGGGCGCACCGGTTGCGGTGTGTTCCCGGCAGGCCGGGGTGTTCATTCTTAATTGTTAGGCGCATTCTCGGCGGGCCGAGGGCGTTAATTCTTAATTGTTAATTATTAATTATTCATTCACCCCACGCCGATGGCGCCGCACCGCCCGCATCGCTTACGGAAAAGCCCCGCCGCAAGGCTGCGGCGGGGCGGGATATTTCACTTATTCTCTGCCTGGATAAACTGCTCAAGGGTCATCATACCCTTACCCAGCATAAAGAATCTATCGTTATACTTATCGGTGGTGGAGAAGGAGATCGCCAGCAGATAGCGGATCACTTCATCACTGGGCACGCCGTCGGAGAAGTTGTGGGTCACACGGAAGCGCAGCTCGCCGTCACTGATATCGTAGTCGAAGCTGCCATTGACAATGCCGTAGTTGGCCACGGCCACCGCAGCGGCAACGTCAATTCTCTTATCCTCGGGGATATTGCTGCAATAGCACAGAATCTGCGCAATACTTCTTTCGTCTATCACACGGATGATCGTTTTGATCGGAAGATCATCGCCATTGATCGTCAGCGAGATCACCAGATCCTCGTCATGAGCATCGTACTTGAATTTATTCTTGTCCAGATGTGCCTGAAATGCCTGATAGACCTGCAGGGTCAGATTGCTTGCCATATGCCTCGCTCCTTTTTCGATTTTTGTTGGTGTCCGCTCCGTCTGTGGATCAGATGTGCTGATTATAGCACGACGTGCGGGGAAAGTAAAGGACAAACCCCGCCGCAAAGGGGCCGGTCCCCCCAGCCGCTCACGCAAAAAAAGAGCCGCCTTCCTGCGAAGGCAGCCCTTTTCGGAAACATTTTTACTTCACCAGGAGCTCGGCGATCTGCACGGCGTTGGTGGCGGCGCCCTTGCGGACCTGGTCGCCGCAGCACCAGATATTCAGGCCACGGTCACAGGTGAGGTCCTCACGGATGCGGCCCACGAAGACGATGTCCTGATCGCTGGTATCCAGCGGCATGGGGTAGACCTTATTCTTCAGGTCGTCCACCAGACGGCAGCCGGGGGCACCCGCGATGAGTTCCTTGGCACGCTCCACGCTGATCTTCTCGCGGGTCTTGACCACGATGGACACGCTGTGGCTGCGGACCACGGGGACACGGACGCAGGTGCAGCTGACCTTCAGCTCCGGCAGGTGCATGATCTTGCGGCCCTCGTTCTGCAGCTTCATCTCCTCGGAGGTGTAGCCCTCAAAGGCCTCACCGCCGATCTGGGGAATGACGTTGAAGGCGATCTGGTGCTGGAAGACCTTGATCTCGGGCTTTTCACCCTTGCCCAGGGCCGCCACCTGCTCCATCAACTCCACAGGGCCGGCAGCACCGGCGCCGGAGGTGGCCTGATAGCTGGAGGCCACCATGGCCTCGATGGGGCTGTCGGTATTCAGGGCGTTGACGGCCACCAGAGAGATGATGGTGGTGCAGTTGGGGTTGGCGATGATGCCCTTGTGGTTCAGGGCGTCCTGGGGATTGATCTCCGGCACCACCAGCGGCACGTTGGGGTCCAGACGGAAGGCGCTGGAGTTATCCACGAACACGGCGCCGGCCTTCACGATGGCGGGGGCGAAACGCTGGGCAATATCGTTCTCAGCGGCGCCCAGCACGATGTCCATGCCCTCAAAGGCCTCGTCGCAGGCCAGCTCCACCGTCAGCTCCTGACCCTGCCAGGCCACCTTCTGGCCCACAGAGCGAGGACTGGCCAGCAGGTGCAGCTCGGACACGGGGAAGTTCCGCTCGGCCAGGATCTTCATCATTTCACGGCCCACCGCACCGGTGGCGCCCAGAATGGCAACTTTCACTTTCTTCATGGTTTCGCTCCTCCTTATTTCATAAAGGTGTCGTACAGCACCCGCACAGCGTTGTCGAAGTCCTTATCCTCCACGCCGATGAGCATATTCAGCTCGGCCAGGCCCTGCATGATCATGCGCACGTTGATGCCGGCGGCGCCCAGCGCACCGAAGATCTTGCCGGAGATGCCGGGGGTGAAGGCCATGCGGCGGCCCACAGCGGCCAGCACGGCCAGATGCTCCACCACCTGAATGGAATCGGGGCGGACCTCACGCTCCAGCTCGCCCAGCAGCTGGTACAGGCAGGACTGCACGTCCTCGGCCTCCACCACCAGAGACACGTAGTCGATGCCGCTGGGGAGATACTCCACGGACACGTTGTACTTGGCCACGATGTCCAGCAGGTTGCGCAGCAGGCCCACCTCGCTGGTGAGGCCGATCTTGGTGATGGAGATGGCGGTATAGTTCTTCCGTCCGGCGATACCGGTGATCATGCCGTGCTTCTCCTCGCCCTCGTCATCGAAGCTCTCCTTGATGATGGTGCCGGGATGGTCGGGCTGGTTGGTGTTGCGGACGTTGAGGGTGATGCCGTTCTTGCGCACGGGGAAGATGGTGCCTTCGTGCAGCACCTGTGCGCCGATATAGCTCAGCTCACGCAGCTCACCGTAGGTGATACGCTCGATGGGCTGGGGATCCTTGACGATCTTGGGGTCGGCCATCAGGAAGCCGGACACGTCGGTCCAGTTCTCGTAGACGTCGGCGCCCAGGGCAGCGGCGGCGTGTGCGCCGGTGATGTCGCTGCCGCCACGGGAGAAGGTCTTGACGGTGCCGTCGGGCATGGCGCCGTAGAAGCCGGGGATGACGATCCTGCGGCCGGCAGCGGCGCAGCGCAGGTTCTGGTAGCTCTGCTCCTCATTGACCGAGCCGTCCAGATTGAACACCAGCCACTCGGCAGCGTCCACAAAGTGGAAGCCCAGGAAGTCCGCCATCAGCCGTGCGGCGAAGTACTCGCCTCTGGACACCAGCTCATCCTGAGAGATGCCCTTATCCATCTTGGCACGCAGGGCGTCGAACTCACTTTCCAGATCGGTCTTCAGGCCCAGATCGTCCCGGATCTCCAGATAGCGGCTGCGGATCATGTCAAAAATGCCGTCGCAGCTGACGCCGTACTTCAGGTGTGCGTGACACAGATACAGCAGATCCGTGATCTTATGGTCGTCCTTGCAGCGCTTGCCGGCAGCGGACACCACCACCGCCACACGCATGGGATCGGCATCCACAATGGCCTTTACTTTTGCAAACTGCACAGCGTCGGCCATGGATGAGCCGCCGAATTTGAGTACTTTCAACATGTCGAATCTCTTTCCTTTTCCCTGATGTTTTGCCCCGTTTCCGGGGGCTGCAGCGGTCTTTCTATCGCTTTCACTTGTACACGAGAGAAAAACACTTGCTTTTTCTTTAGGGACATAGTATCATATGTTTATGCAAAATGCAAGAAAAAGAATGGAGCAAGTTGTATGATGTATCAAAGCACCCGGGACCATCGGCTGAGCGCCTCTTCCACCCATGCCGTGCTGGAGGGCATCGCCCCCGACGGTGGTCTATACATGCTGGACCATATGGATGCGCTGGATTTCGACTGGCGCAACCTGCTGGAGATGGACACCATGTCCATGTCCGCCGCCATCCTCAGCGCCCTGCTGCCGGACTTCAAGGATATGGACGGGCTGGTCCGTGCCGGCTACACCGGCAAGTTTGAAAGCGACGAGCTGACTCCTTTGGCCGCCGTGGGCGACAAATACGTGCTGGAGCTGTTCCGCGGCCCCACCAGCGCCTTCAAGGACGTGGCGCTGAGCCTGCTGCCCCATCTCATCACCGCCGCCCGGGATGCCGAGGGCATGGAGGGCGACACCGTGATCCTCACCGCCACTTCCGGCGACACCGGTAAGGCGGCCCTGGAGGGCTTCCACGATGTCAAGGGCACCCGCATCATCGTCTTCTATCCTCACGGCGGCGTCAGCCCCGTGCAGCAGGCACAGATGACCACCCAGGTGGGCGACAACGTGTGCGTCTGCGCCGTGCGGGGCAACTTTGACGACGCACAGACCGGCGTGAAGGAGATCTTCGCCGCCTGCGCCGGCCGTGATCTGGGAGGGGCACGGCTCTCCAGCGCCAACTCCATCAACATCGGACGTCTGGCGCCCCAGATCGTGTACTACTTCAAGGCCTACGCCGACCTGGTGAAGGCTGAGCGCATCAAGGCCGGTCAGCCCGTTCACTTCGTGGTGCCTACCGGCAACTTCGGCGACATTCTGGCCGGTTACTTTGCCAAGCTCCTGGGCCTGCCTGTGGGCAAGCTGGTGTGCGCCTCCAACGCCAACAACGTGCTGACGGACTTCATCACCACCGGCTGCTACGACAAGCGCCGTCCCTTCCACAAGACCACCTCTCCCTCCATGGACATTCTGGTGTCCAGCAATCTGGAGCGTCTTTTGTACCTGCTAAGCGGCTGCGACAACGAGTACGTGGCGGACCTGATGGCGGACCTGAAGGAGAAGGGCGTCTACCGTGTCAATGACACCCTGCTGCAGCGTCTGCAGTCCGACTTCGCCTGCGGCTGCTGCGACGATGAGGGCGCTGCCGACGCCATCGAGACGGTCTGGCGGGAGCAGGGCTACCTGATGGACCCCCACACCGCCGTGGCGTGGCACGTGGCCGAGGAATTTGCCGCCGTCCGCACCGACGACGCCCCCGTGGTGGTGCTGTCCACCGCCTCCCCCTATAAGTTCCCCGCCGCCGTGCTGTCCGCCCTGGGCGAAACGCCCGACGAGGACGAGTTTGCGGCGCTGGACCACCTGCACGCTCTCACCGGCGTGGCCATCCCTAAGAATCTGGCTTCCCTGCGTGCAATGCCGGTGCGCCACACCGATGTGATCGATAAGGAAGACATGCTCTCTTACGTTTTGAGAAAGGTAGGCGAAAAGCAATGGTAACCGTCCGTGTTCCCGCAACCACCGCCAATATCGGCCCCGGCTTTGATACCTTTGGCTGTGCGTTCCAGCTCTACAACACCTTTAAGATCGAGGAACAGCCCGCCGGCCTGTCCTTCGAGGGCTTTGACAGCGTGTTCTGCAACGAGGGCAATCTGGTGGTGGTGGGCTACCGTGCCGTGATGAACGCTCTGCACCTGCCCATGCCCGGCCTGTACGTGGCCATCACCGAGAATGAGATCCCCATCTGCCGTGGCCTCGGCTCTTCCTCCTCCCTGATCGTGGCCGGCGCCGTGGCCGCCAACGTCATCCACGGCGAGCCCCTGAGCCGTCTGGATCTCCTCGCCGTGTGCGTGGAGCTGGAGGGCCACCCCGATAACCTGGCCCCGGCCCTGCTGGGCGGCCTGGTCACCTCCTACGTGGAGGCCCACCGTCCTCTGGCCGTGCGGTACAACCTGCACAAGTCCCTGCGCTTCACGGCCCTGATCCCCGACTTCGAGCTCTCCACCCATCTGGCCCGCAGCGTGCTGCCCAAGAGCGTGCCCTTCGCCGACGCCATCTTCAATATCTCCCGTGCCGCCGTGCTGCTCAAGAGCCTGGAAGAGGGCAACGAGGACCTGATCCGCACGGCTCTGGTGGACCGCCTGCACCAGCCCTACCGGGCACCCCTGATCCCCGGCTACGAGGAGCTGCGGGCCCGTGCGCTGGAGAGCGGCGCCCTCGCCTTCTGCATCTCCGGCGCCGGCCCCACCCTGCTGTGCCTTTCCATGGACGAGGGCTTCGACGCCGAAATGGAGCCCAAGCTGGGCGCCCTGCCCAATAACTGGCAGCTCCTCAGCCTGCCCATCGACCACAACGGCGTGCAGTACACCGTGGAATAAGCAT
>JAFQFC010000059.1 GCA_017415775.1 Oscillospiraceae bacterium | reverse complement strand
TCGGGTTGCTCCAGCTACACTAAAACGAAACCTGGCGTTGATTAACGCCAGGCCCCGCAAAGTATTAAATTGGTCTTCTGCCGCTGATTTGTGGGAACTCGAACTCAATCAGTGTTGCACTTAGTTTGACAATTCACTCTCCACCTTGAAGCCGTAGGTGCTGCCGTCGGCGATATCGGTAGAGTCCACGCCCGCCGTGGCGCTGACGCCATCGATGTAGAAGCCCCACCAGGTCTGGTCCTTGTCGTAGTCGGCGGTGATGCCGTTGACAGACTTGACGTACAGGCCGTACTGGCTGTCGTCACCGGCGATGACGCCCAGCGCCAGCAGCGCTGCGCCCACGGTATCGGCGTCGGACTTGACGGTAAACTTCACCACCTTGCCGTCGGCGTCGGTGACTTCCATTTGGAAAGTCTTGCTGCCCTCACCAATGGTGGCGCCGTCGGCCACAGGGACAAGGGGTACATCGTCCTGCTCCGGCGCCACCGGGGCGCAGGCGGTCAGGGAAAGGGCCAGCACAAGGGCCAGCAGCAGTGCAGTGCATTTTTGCAGATTCTTTTTCATTTCTTTGCTCCTTTTTGCATAAATCGCTTCTTTTTATCGGGAATTTGCAGATTTTCTCCTTCATTTCCTCCTTTCCCGCTGCAAAAAGGAAACCCGTGGCAGAGAAAAATCTCTGCCACGGGCGTACTCTTTCCGTGTTCGGCAGGGAACAGCAGCCAAAGCCGGCACGGCTCCCCTCACTCGATCATCGTCGACCTTCTGGCTTGTGCATTGGGGGAAAGCTCCCTGCGTGACGTCACCCTACCTTCTCAGTTTCCCAATGGCCGCCTCACGGCGCGGGTGATGCACTCCTGCACTTACAGCAACGCTTAATGCTCCGGACTCCAACCGGATTTCCTTATTTCAACGCCTGTCCATGGGACAGTCTTCACGCGAAACACGATGCAGCGTATGAACTTGTATTTTTAACATACAACTGCGCAGCCCCTTTGTCAAGCCGCACAGAGATGCTCCTTACCGATTCTTTTTGGCCAGCTCCGCCAGCTCAGGGTACTTGCTCAGCACATAGGAATAGCTGCCGCGGCCATGGGGCAGCAGACAGCGGCTGCAATCTTTCACGCCGTTTTCCAGATACACAAAATTGCCGCCGCACCGGCTGCCCAGCGCATACAGGGGGCAGTAGCAGAACAGGCAATTGAAGTCCTCGGGATGGGCCGTTTCATGGCAGGGGAAAAATTCACAGGCCGTATGCTGGGTGAAGGAATAGGCGCACTCCTCCGGGCGCTTGTTCATCCAATCGCTCATTGTCTCATCCTTTCTGCGTGAGGTTCTTGCGGCCTCATCATATACCTGTCCCTTCCCTCTTGTCAAGCGGCAGATTTCGTGGTATCCTGTCAGCAGATACATATTTGCGCTGCAGGCGCAGGAATGGAATGGGTCAAATCCCAGCGGTACCAAGCCGCCGTAGACGGACATTATGCCGCCCGCTGTCATTGGGTCACACCGAGAAGGCAGCAGGCATCAGGGCGTCCGGAGCCGGAATACTTTCCCTGCACCTTACCTGACTGTGAGACTCTTGGGGGATGTCCGAAACAGCCGATGCGCCCCCTTAACGCCCCCAAATGGGGCGTTTTTTGTTTTTTGCGAGGTTATTTGACATGGGTACCGACCGTTTTTCCAGTGCACATCCCGCCGTCAGCTTCGGCTACTTTATGGCGGTCATATTGCTCTCGGTAATGCTGCTGCACCCGGTGTACCTGCTGCTGAGTCTGGCAGGTGCCGCCGCCTATCTGCTGGCGCTGCAGGGACGGCGAGCCGTTCCCCTGCTGCTGGGGATGGTACCGCTGTTTCTGGTCATCACCACCCTCTCGCCGCTGCTCAACCCGCTGAAGGACCCGCAGGGCGGCCATGTGGTCTGCACCCTCTTCGGCCGCTACATCACGTGGGAGCTGCTCTGTAACGGCGCCATGCTCAGCGCCATGTTCCTCGCCATGGTGCTGTGGTTTCTCTGCTACAGTCACGTCATGACGGGGGATAAGTTCACCACCCTCTTCGCTCCCCTGCTGCCGTCCCTGAGCCTGCTGCTGGTGATGGTGCTGCGTCTGGTGCCGGCCTACGGCCGCAAGGCAAAGCAGATCGTCACCGCCCGGCAGTGCATCGGTCTGGGCGGCAGCGGCGGAAAAGGGCAGGCGCTGCGGGGCGCTATGGCCAATCTTTCGGCGCTGACAGCATGGGCGCTGGAGGGGGCCATCGTTACCGCCGACTCCATGCGCAGCCGGGGCTACGGCGCAGCCAGGCGCACCAGCTTCCGCCTGTATCGCTTTTCTCTTTCCGACGGACTGCTGCTGGCCCTGATGGCGGCGCTGGCCGCCGTGACGGCAGCGGCTGCCGCAGCGGGCTATGCCCGGGCGGAGTTCGTCCCTGCCGTCTACATTGCCGGCAGCAACACGCCGCTGGGCGCTGCGGGGCTCATCGCCTGGGCCATCTTACTGCTGCTGCCCACCATTCTGCATCTTTGGGAGGACATGACATGGCGCATCTTGCGATCGAAAATTTAACCTTTGCCTACGCTGTTTCCCCCCATCGGGCGGTGCTGGACGGTGTGACGCTGGAGATCCGGCAGGGGGAATACATTGCCCTGTGCGGACGAAGCGGCAGCGGCAAGACCACGCTGCTGCGGCATCTGAAGTCGGTGCTGACGCCCCACGGCGTGAAAAGCGGCCGCATTCTGCTGGACGGGCGGGATCTGGAAACCGTTTCCCTGCAGGAGCAGAGCGCCGTCATCGGCTACGTGATGCAGGATCCGGACGCACAGATCGTCACCGACAAGGTGTGGCACGAGCTGGCCTTCGGGTTGGAAAATCTGGGCGTGGCCGAGGACACCATGCGTCTGCGGGTGGCAGAGATGGCCAGCTATTTTGGCATTCAGGACTGGTTTCACCGGGACATCGCCCAGCTCTCCGGCGGGCAGAAGCAGCTTTTGAATCTGGCGGCCATCATGGCGCTGCAGCCCCAGGTGCTGATCCTGGACGAGCCCACCAGCCAGCTGGATCCCATTGCTGCCGCCGACTTTTTGAACACGGTACGCAAGATCAACCGGGAACTGGGAACCACCGTCATCATCACCGAGCATCGGCTGGAGGACATCTTCCACGCTGCTGACCGCTGTGTGGTGATGGAGCAGGGCCGCATCATTGCAGACGATGCGCCCCGGGCCGTGGGCCGCATTCTCCACGACCGCCACAGCGACATGTTTGCCGCACTGCCCTCCCCCGTCCGCATCTTCTACGACGCCGGTTTTGACGGCTCCGACTGTCCCCTGACGGTGCGGGAAGGCCGCAGCTGGCTGAGCGAAAAAGCAGAGGGCCGCACGCTGCACTGTCGGCTGCCCGATCCGGCGGAATCCACGGCTCCCGCAGCGCTGGAGCTGAAGGATCTCTGGTTCCGCTATGAAAAAAACAGTCCCGACATTCTGCGGGGCGTCCATCTGACGGTGCAGCAAGGCACGCTGCACGCCATTCTCGGCGGCAACGGCACCGGCAAGTCCACCACCATGAAGGCCATCTGCGGCATCTGCAAGCCCTATCGGGGCAAGGTGCTGCTGGACGGAACCCCCACCCATAAGCAGAAAGACCTGTTTCGGGGAAAGCTGGCCATGCTGCCGCAGGATCCGAGAAATCTGTTCGTGAAAAAGACGGTGCGGGAGGACCTGCTGGAAATGCTGCCCGGTGACGCAGCGGCAGAGGAGAAGATCGCCAAAATGGCACAGATCTGCTGCATCGAGGGCTTGCTGGAGCAGCATCCCTACGATCTCTCCGGCGGTGAGCAGCAGCGTGCGGCTCTGGCCAAGGTGCTGCTGACCGAACCCCGGCTGGTGCTGCTGGACGAACCCACCAAGGGACTGGACAACTTCTTCAAAGAGCAGCTGGGCACCGTGTTCCGCTCGCTGCTGGCCGAGGGCGTGACCATTGTGATGGTGAGCCACGATGTGGAGTTCTGCGCCCGCAACGCCGATGCGGTGAGCATGTTCTTTGACGGGCAGGTGCTGGCCACCACCACGCCCCGGCAGTTCTTTGCCCAAAACAGCTTTTACACCACCGCCGCCAACCGCATGGCACGTCACATTTTCCCCCAGGCGGTAACGGCGGAGGACGTGGTGTACCTGATGAAGGAGAACCGCCTATGAAAAAAACTGCTTCTCTGCGATGGCTGCGGTGGGTGATCGTACTGGTCATCCTGCCGGCGGTGGTATATCTGTGCAGCATATCCGACCGCAAGTATTACCTCTCCGCCCTGCTGGTGATCGCCATGACCATGGCCGTCTTTTTCCTCTCCTTCGAGCGGCGCATGCCCCAGGCAAGAGAGCTGGCTTTGCTGGCGGTGATGTGCGCATTGGCGGTGGCCGCCCGGGTCATCGTCCCCTTCCCCAGCTTCAAGCCCACCATGGCGGTCATCATTCTGGCCGGAATGGCCTTCGGCGCCGAGCGGGGCTTTCTGTGCGGGGCGGTGACGGCGCTGGTAAGCAATCTCTTTTTCTCTCAGGGCCCGTGGACGCCGTGGCAGATGATGGGCTACGGCATGGGCGGCCTGTTGGCGGGACTTGCCTGCCATGCCGGGATCCTGTGCCGCCGGCCTCGGACGGTGGGGCAGCTGGCGACGCTGGTGGTCTTCGGCTTTGTGCTGATCGTGGTGGTGGTAGGACCTATTCTGGACACCAGCACTTACCTGACCGTGTCCATGAAGTCCGCAGGTACCACCGCCGCCGGGCCCATTTACCTCACCGGCCTGCTGACGGCCAACCTGCCTCACGCCGCCGCCACGGCGGTGACGCTGGCGCTGTTTGGCCGGAGTTTACTGGACATGCTGGATCGGATCCAGACGAAATCCGGACTTTTACAGGACTAAAACGACAAAAAGCGCTGTGCCATGGCACAGCGCTTTTTTCTATACGGTTTTCTTTTCCACTTCGTCGGTCAGGTTTCGGAGCCATGCGCCGGAGCGGACACGCAGGCCCGCCAGGATCATGCGGACCACCTGCTCCACCTGCACCAGCAGGAAGAGGACCACCACGGACTCCACGCCGAAGAGCAGCACGCCGGCATAAGCCAGAGGCACGCCCACCGACCACACCAGGCCGCAGTCCAGGAACATGAGGAACACCGAGTCGCCGCCGGCACGCATGGTGAAAAGGAAGATGACGTTGAAAAGGCGGGTGGCGATGCGGATGGAGAAAAGCTGGGTCATCAGCACCGTATTTTCCAGCAGCTCCGGAGAGGAGAGCTGGAACAGGCCCACCGCCGGGCGGGCCAGCAGCACCATGGCTGTGGACACCACGCACGCCGCCACCACGGAAATGGGCAGCAGCCAGCGCACCGTATCCTTGGCACCCTCCAGATCCTTGCGGCCCAGGCGCTCACCGATGATGAAGGCGCAGGCGTTGCCCACGCCGAAGGTGATGACATAGGGGATCATGCCCACAGAGTAGGCCACCTTATAGCTCTCCAGCGCAGCGCTGCCCAGCAGGCCGTAGGCCTTCAAATACATGGTATCGCCCAGACCGAAGAGGATCTCGTTGCACAGGACAGGGGCCATGCGCCGCAGCACCGGCTGCAGGAAATGGCTGGGCCAGTCCAGCATCTCCCGCAGCTTGCCCAGGAAGGGCTGGCGGGTGACCACGGCGAAGACCACATGGGTCACGGTGCCCGCTGCGGTGGCGATGACGGTGGCAATGGCGGCGCCCCGGATGCCCATGGCGGGCAGGCCCAGCTTGCCGAAGATCAGCAGGTAGTTCAGCACCGCATTGAGCACATTGACGCCGATGCCAATGGCCATGGGCACCACCGTCTTCTGGATACAGCGGTACACGAAGGTAAAGGCGTTGGTGATGCACATGAAGAAGAAGGAGATGCTGCACACGGACAGATACTCCCACGCCTGAGACACCAGCACCGCATCGTCGCTGTAAAAGGCCAGCACCCGGGTATTGCCCAGCTGCGCCAGCGTGAAGAACAGAACGGCCGCCACCAGATTCAGCGAGATGAACAGGCCGAAGGCACGGCGCAGGTTCTTCCAGTCACGGATGCCGTAAAACTGAGAGGCGTAGACGCTGATACCGGCGTTGATGCCAAAGCCCAGCAGGAACATCAGGTTATTCAGTTCCGACGCCACGGTAACAGCGCTGACATAGCCAATATAGCTGACCATCAGCGTGTCCACAAAGCCGGCACCCTGATTGAGCAGCTGCTGCAGACAGATGGGGACAGCGATCTTCAGTACCTGCCGGTAGAAATCGGGCGGCGCGATGAGGCTGCCGCCGCGAAGCTTTTTCATGTGTGTTCCTTCTTTCGTCTGCTTACAGCAGAGAATTGCCCAGACTGTCGATGCCTACGATGGCGTAGAAGTCCTCTACCTCCAGACGGCAGACGGCCTCGGTGCCCAGATCCTCGTAGCAGACCGGTTCCTTGCTGCGGATACTGTCGGCAATGAGGGCGGCGGCGCCGCCGATGGTGATGAAGTACACGGCACCGTTGCGGACGATGGCCTCACGCACCGGCTCGGTACGGCGGCCCTTACCGATCATGCCCACCATACCGGCATCCAGCAGGGCCGGCGTATAGGGATCCATACGGTAGCTGGTGGTGGGGCCGGCAGGGCCGATGGGCTGGCCGGGCTTGGCGGGGGCGGGACCCACATAGTAGATCACCTGGCCCCGCAGGTCCACGGGCAGCTCTTCCCCACGGGCCATAGCTTCGGTGAGACGCTTATGGGCGGCGTCGCGGCCGGTATAGACCGGGCCGGTCAGCAGCACTTCATCGCCGGCACGGAGCCGGGCGATCTCTTCTTTTTTCAAAGGAAGCTGCAGTTTGATCATCGCGCTCTCCTCCTTTACAGCGTGACGCTGCTGTGCCGATAGGCATGGCAGCACAGGTTGACGGCCACAGGCAGGCCGGCAATATGGGTGGGGAACCACTCCACATGGACGCCCAGCGCCGTGGTCTTGCCGCCCAGGCCCGCAGGACCGATGGCAAGGGCATTGATGCGCTCCATCAGTTCATCCTCCAGCGCAGCATAGCGGGGATCTTCATTGTGGCTGCCTACGTCACGCATCAGGGCGAACTTGGACAGCTGGGCAGCCTTCTCGAACGTGCCGCCAATGCCCACGCCCACCACGATGGGAGGGCAGGGGTTGGGGCCGGCGTTCTTCACGGCTTCCACCACAAAGTTCAGCACGCCGTCCACACCGTCGGCAGGCTTGAGCATCTTGACAACGCTCATATTTTCGCTGCCGAAGCCCTTGGGGGCAAAGGTAATGTGCAGCTGATCGCCGGGAACGAACTCGTAATAGATCACAGCGGGGGTGTTATTCCTGGTATTCACACGGTCGAAGAGGGGCTCGCCCACCACGCTCTTGCGCAGGTAACCCTCCTCATAGCCCTGGGCCGTGCCGTCATGGATGGCCTGATCCAGGCTGCCGCCCACAAAGTGGATCTCCTGGCCCACCTGCACACGGAACACGGCCATACCGGTATCCTGGCACATGGCCACCATCCGCTCCTCGGCCAGACGGTCGTTGCGGACGATCATATCCAGCACGTTGCGGCTAAGGGTCTTTTCTTCCCTGTCACGGCACTGTTCCAGACAGGTCAGCATTCCCTCACCGATGCAGCAGTTGGCGTCGATCACCATTCGGGCGACTGCTGCGCGCACCTCATTGACATGCAATTCTCTCATAGCTATTCCTCTATGTTCGTTACATTGTCGGCGCACGGAGCGCCGCTGGTTGTATTGTAGGTCATCTGACCGCCACGGTCAAGTGAAAACCACGGCAGACGGCGGCAAATGCGGCTTTATCGCTGACCGGCACAGATCAGACCGGCAATGGCCAGCAGCCGGTTCTTGGTCTGCAGCAGATAGCGCTGCTCCGCTTCGCAGCGGCGGCGCAGGGCAGCCAGTTCTTCCCGGCCGCTGTCCACCGTCTGCTGCACCCGCTGGGGGCTGGGGCCGCCCACCAGATGGCGGCGGTTCACATTCTCCACCGGATCAAGGGCATTGCGGATCAGCTCCTGCGGCATTTCCAAATCGATGTTCAGGGCTTCCTTGGCAGCCCGGCGCACCAGCGCCGTGTCGATCTCGGTGCAGGTGCGGCCCTCTTCCCGGGCGATGAGCACCAGACGGCCCACGATGCGCTTGGCAGCGGAGAAGGAAAGGTCCATGCTCTTGACCATTTCGTCGGCCAGATCGGTGACGGTGCTGAAGCCGTCACGGGTCACCTGCAAGGCACGCTCCTTGTCCACCTCCAGCGTGCGGACGATGCCCTCCAGCAGGTAGGCGCTGTCCTCGATGCGCTGCGCGATCTCGTAGAAAAGGCTGACCACAAAGCCGGGTTCCCGGCCGTTGCCGGGGGTATAGGCCTTCATGGTGTTGAACATGGTGCCCAAGGCGCCATAGGTCCACTCGCCGGCGTAGCGCAGCGTTTCCAGCGCCACAGGATTGCGCTTCTGGGGCATGATGGTGCTGTAGGAGCAGTAGGGCAGGGCCAGACGGCTGATGCCCACCTCGTTGAGGTTCCACAGCAGCAGGCTCTCGGCCACACGGCCCACATTATTGATGAAAATGGACATGGCGCAGGCAGGCTCATAGGCAAAGTCCAGCGTGCTGCAGGCATCCATGGAGTTGACCAGCAGGCCACGGAAGCCCAGCAGCTCACACACCCGCTCACGGTTGATGGGGAAGCCGGTGGTGGCCACGGCGGCACCGCCCATGGGGCTGAGGTTCACCCGGTCGTAGGCGCTCAGCAAACGCTGCATATCCCGGGCGAAGTTCTCGTAAGCGCTCATATAGAAATGTCCCAGTGTCACCGGCTGGGCCTGCTGGGAATGGTGGGTATAGGCGGGGATGATGGTATGCTTATGGGCTTCTGCCTGCGTCAGCAGCGTATCCATCAGGCAGATGATGGCCTCGCAGACCTGCAAAATCAGGCGGCGGGCAAACATGCGCTCGATGGCGGGGTTCATATCGTTGCGGGACCGGCCGGTATGCATCCGTCCGCCTACCTCGATGCCAAGGCGGTCAATGAGGTACTCCTCCACATTGGAGTAGAGGTCCGTCAGACCCGGCTTCAGGGGGATCTCCTCCGAACCCTCGCCCAACAGCTGCAGCAGGGTGCTGAGGATGGCGGCGGCATCCTCGTGGGAGACGATCTCCTGCTCGTAGAGCATGACCACATGGGCCAGATGGTTCAGGATCTGCTCGGAGAACATGAGCCGGTCTTCGGCAATGGTGTTTTGTGCATGCTCCTCCAGAATCTTCAGGCTTCGGTCCAGCGTTTCGTTGTTCATGATTTTCTCTCCTTTTCCGCACGTGCAAAGGTCAAAAAGTCCGTGACGGCCCTGGTATATCGCTCCCGATCCACCAGAAAGCTCAGGCCGTGGCCGGCACCGGGGAAGGTATAACGTTTGACAGGGGCGGCACAGGCCGCTTCCAGCACAGCGCTCATCTCACAGGGGACCAGGCGGTCCGCCTCACCGTGGAGCAGCAGCACCGGCACTTTGGCATGGCGCAGGGCCTCCACCGCATCGGCATCGCTCAGCCGGAAACCGCCGAACACCCGGGCGGCGCCATGGGCCAGCAGGCGGGTCAGCCAGCCGGGAACGCCCTTCTTTTGACCCACGACGGCGATCACATCCTCGGCACGGGAATAGGAACAGTCGGCCACCACGCACGTCACATTCTCCGGCAGCTCCAGCGCCGAGGCCAGCAGCACCGTACCGGCGCCCATGGACACACCGAAGAGAGCCGTTTCCGGGCAGCCAAAGCGGTCATTGGCCCAGCGGATCCATGTAAGGGCATCCAGCCGTTCCTTAGCGCCGAAGGAGATGGTACGTCCATCGCTGTTACCGTGGGCCCGCTGATCCACCAGCAGCAGATTGTGGCCCAGCGCAAAGCTGATGCAGCTGCCGCCGCAGAAGTCACGGAAGGCGTGACCCCGGTAGCCGTGGAAGGCGATATCCAGCGGCGCACCGTCGGCAGCATGGTAATACCGGCCCGTCAGCTGCAGACCGTCATGGGACGTGACGGACACCGGCACAAAGGGACGGTGCTCCAGCTGCGAGATCAAGTCCAGCATCTCTTCCCGGCGAGCCTGATACTCCCCCTCGGGCGAGATGGCATAGGGATCGGTCCAGCTCCCCTTATCCGAATAAAAGGCCATACGATAAACGATCCACAGCGCCAGCAGCACCAGCGCAGCCGCAGCCGGGATCAACCAAAGCCACAACATCCCGCTACCCTCCTGATGTTCATTTTAAGTCCATGATAATCCACCACAAAAGATTTGTCAAAAGTCATTTTCTTCTCCCTTTCACTCTTCCCTTTTGATGACGGCCATGCTATACTATTACCAATCACAAGGCGGACGACTGCCGAATTATGGTGCATTTTGCACACAAGGAGGATGACTCATATGGCGAAAGAAACCACCTATCGTCCCGAGCACCTGCACTATCTGAAAATGCTGGCCAAGCAGTTTCCCAACGTACAGGCCGCCAGCACCGAAATCATCAACCTGCAGGCGATTTTGAACCTGCCCAAGGGCACCGAGCATTTCATCTCCGACGTGCACGGTGAGCACGAGGCCTTTCAGCACATTCTGATGTCCGCCTCCGGCGTGGTGCGGGAAAAACTGGAAGATCTGTTTGGCACCACCATGCCCCGCAGCGAGCGGGATCAGCTGGCCACGCTGATCTACTATCCCGAGGAGAAGCTGGAGGAGATCGAGAAGGTCACCGAGGACATGCGGGAATGGTACCGCATCACCTTCCACCGGCTCATTGAGGTGTGCTGTCTGGTCAGCTCCAAGTACACCCGCTCCAAAGTCCGCAAGGCCATGCCCCCCGCCTACGCCTACATCATCGACGAACTGATCCACACCCACTACGAGGACAACGACAAGCGGGACTACTACGAAAACATTATCTCCACCATCATCGATCTGGGCCGCGCACCCAACTTCCTGATCCAGCTGTGCGAGCTGATCAAGCGCATGGCGGTGGATCACCTGCATCTGGTGGGCGACATTTATGACCGCGGTCCCGGCGCTGACATCATCATGGACTCCCTGCTGGACTATCACAATGTAGACATTCAGTGGGGCAACCACGACATTCTGTGGATGGGCGCCGCCTCCGGCTCCCGGACGCTGGTGGCCACGGTGCTGCTCAACTCCCTGCGCTACAACAATCTGGACATCATCGAGACCGGCTACGGTATCTCCCTGCGGCCTCTGAGCGTGTTTGCCGACGCCGTGTACAAGGGCTGCGACATCTCCCGGTTCAAGATCAAGTTCACCGGCGACGACGAAAAGGACTATACCGAGACCGACAAGCGTCTGGTGGCCCAGATGCACAAGGCCATCACCATGATCCTCTTCAAGCTGGAGGGACAGAAGATCCTGCGCAATCCCAGCTTCGGCATGGAGGACCGGCTGCTGCTGGACAAGATCGACTACGAAGCCAAGACCATCACCATCGGCGACAAGACCTATCCCATGCTGGACACCGACTTCCCCACGGTGGATCCCAAGGATCCCTATGCCCTGACCCCGGAGGAGGACGCCCTGATCGCCACCCTGACCCGTTCCTTCCGCCACAGTGAGAAGCTGCAGCGCCACATCCGCTTCCTCTACTCCAAGGGCAGCCTGTACAAGGTGTACAACGACAATCTGCTGATCCACGGCTGCATCCCCATGGCACAGGACGGCTCTCTGCTGCGCTTCTCCATCGGCTGCGACGATCTGGGCGGCAAGGAGTTCCTGGACTACGCCGACGCCACCGCACGCCGCGCCTACTATAACAAGCCCGGCTCTCCCGAGCGTCAGTTCGGCATGGACTTCCTGTGGTGGCTGTGGTGCGGCCGCAACAGTCCCATTTTCGGCCGTGACCGGATGACCACCTTCGAGCGCCGCTTCATCGCCGACGAAAGCACCTGGACCGAACCTAAGAACGCCTACTACACCCACTATCAGGATCCCGATGTGTGCGCCAACCTGCTGAAGATCTTCGGTCTGGAAGGCGATCACTGCCACATCATCAACGGCCATGTACCGGTGAAGTCCAAGAAGGGCGCAAGTCCCATCAAGGGCGGCGGCAAGCTGTTGGTGATCGACGGCGGCTTCTGCAAAGCCTATCAGGGCACCACCGGCATCGCCGGCTACACCCTGATCTATAACTCCGAATGTCTGCGTCTGGTCTCCCACGAGCCCTTTGCCGGCCGGGAAGATGCCATCCGCCAGAACCGGGACATCGGCTCCTCCTCCCAGATCTTCGAACGGCTGGATAAGCGCCAGAAGATCGCCGGAACCGATATCGGCCGTGCGCTGCAGGAGCAGATCGACGATCTGATGGCTCTGCTGGCCGCTTTCCGCAGCGGTGCCATTGCCGAGCAGCACAAGGTTTGACCTCCTGTAAACGTTTGCAGTTCCCCTGTTCCGCCGGAACAGGGGAACTTTCCCTACTTTTTATCGTTTTTTGTATTTTGTGAGTATTTTAACAGTCTTTTTTTGCGTTTTTTTACAAAAAACTTGCACTTTGGAAAAAGATGTAATAAAATGAAATAGTTATTATATCCGCGCTGATACGCGCGAAGCAAGAAAGGAAGGATCGAACTCTATGGATAAGCTTGCTATCCTGGCCCCCGTTCTGGGTGTGGCCGCACTGCTTTTTGCCGCATTTCTTTCCCGCAAGGTCTCCCGGCAGGATGCGGGTACCGACCGCATGAAGGAGATCGCCTCTTACATTCACGAAGGTGCACAGGCCTTTTTGATGGCTGAGTACAAGATTCTGGTGGTCTTCGTGGCCGTTCTGTTTGTGGGCATCGGTCTGGGCATCAGCTGGACCACTGCCGTCGCTTTCCTGGTGGGTGCACTGTTTTCCACCTTTGCCGGTTACTGCGGCATGAACGTGGCCACCAGCGCCAACGTCCGCACCGCTGCCGCCGCCAAAGACTCCGGCATGAACAAGGCCCTGTCCATCGCCTTCTCCGGCGGCGCCGTCATGGGCATGTGCGTGGTGGGTCTGGGCCTGCTGGGCTGCGGCCTCATCTATCTCATCACCCGTGACGCCGGCGTGCTGTCCGGCTTCTCTCTGGGCGCTTCCTCCATCGCTCTGTTTGCCCGTGTGGGCGGCGGTATCTACACTAAGGCTGCCGACGTGGGCGCCGACCTGGTGGGTAAGGTGGAAGCCGGTATCCCCGAAGATGACCCCCGTAACCCTGCCACCATCGCCGACAATGTGGGCGACAACGTAGGCGACGTGGCTGGCATGGGTGCCGACCTGTTTGAATCCTATGTGGGCTCCATCGTTTCCGCCATTACCCTGGGCATTGTAACCTATGGCTTTACCGGTGCAGTCTTTCCCCTGCTGCTGGCAGCGGCAGGAATTGCGGCTGCCATCATCGGCACCTTCTTCGTGAAGGGCGATGAAAATGCCAGCCCCCACGAGGCCCTGAAGACCGGCACCTATGTTTCCAGCGCCGTGGTTATTGCCGGTTCCCTGGCCATGAGCTGGCTGTTCTTCGGCAATTTCCGGTCTGCCTTCGCCATCATGTTCGGTCTGGTGGTGGGTGTGCTCATCGGCATCATTACCGAGGTTTACACCTCCGGCGATTACGGATTTGTCCGGAAAATTGCCCGGCAGTCTGAAACCGGCTCTGCCACCACAGTCATCTCCGGCTTGGCTGTGGGCATGCATTCTACTGCCGTTCCCATTTTGCTGATTGCTGTGGGCATTATCGGTGCCTACATGGCTGACGGCCTCTACGGCATCGCTCTGGCCGCTGTTGGCATGCTGTCCACCACCGGTATCACCGTTGCGGTGGATGCCTACGGTCCCATCGCCGACAATGCCGGCGGTATCGCCGAAATGTCCGGCCTGCCCAAGTCCGTCCGAAACATCACCGACCGTCTGGATGCTGTGGGCAATACCACTGCCGCCATGGGCAAGGGCTTTGCCATCGGTTCTGCGGCTCTGACAGCCCTGGCGTTGTTCGTTTCCTATGCCGAAGCGGTCAAGCTCTTTGACACCGGCATCGATCTGCTGAAGCTGCAGGCCCCGGAAAACGTATCTTCTCCGAAGGATAAAAAGGGCGCCGCCATGTACACCGATGAGGCAAAGGAGGGCGTCCTCACCGCCTCCGCCGTTTCCGGCGCCATGAATGGCCT
>JAFQFC010000058.1 GCA_017415775.1 Oscillospiraceae bacterium | reverse complement strand
GCCTTGGCGCTCAGAGCGGACTTCAGAGCCAGCTTCTTGACCTTCTTGTTCAGGGTGTAGCTGTAATCGCGGGGCTTGGGTGCGAACACCACGCCACCGTGCGTCCACTGGGGAGCTCTGGTGGAACCCTGACGAGCACGGCCGGTGCCCTTCTGTCTCCAGGGCTTGATGCCGCCGCCGGAAACTTCAGCGCGGGTCAGAGCGGACTGTGTGCCCTGACGGCAATTTGCCAGATGATTCTTCACGACATCGTGAACGACAGCCTCATTGGGCTCGATACCGAAAACAGCCTCGGAGAGTTCGACCTCACCGACCTGCTTGCCGGTCATATCATATACATTAGTCTTAGGCATACTTTACGCTCCTCTCCTTAGCGAGTTCTTGCGGAAGCCTTCTGCGGATTGACACGAGCAGAAGCCTTCTGGGGATTCAGGCTGATGCCAGCAGATGCACCCTTAACCTTGAAGTTCTTGACAGTGTTCTTGATGCAGACCACACCGCCCTTGGGGCCGGGGATCGCGCCGCGAACGACGATCATGTTCAGCTCTGCGTCGACCTTGACCACTTCCAGGTTCTGGATCGTGACCTGCTCAACGCCCCAGTGACCGGCGCCGATCTTGCCCTTGAAGATACGGGAGGGATCGGAGCAGGAGCCCATGGAACCGGCATGACGATGGACGGGGCCGCCGCCGTGGGTCATGGGAGTTCTGCCGGCGTTCCAGCGCTTGATGACGCCGGTGTAGCCGTGGCCCTTGGAGATACCGGTCACGTCGACCTTGTCGCCAGCAGCGAACAGGTCAGCCTTGATCTCGTCGCCAACATTCATTTCAGCAGCCTTTTCCAGACGGAACTCTTTCAGAACCTTCTTGGGAGCGATGCCGGCCTTCTTCAGGTGGCCCAGCTCAGGCTTGGTCAGCTTGGATTCCTTGACATCCTGGAAACCCAGCTGCACGGCATTGTAGCCGTCGTTTTCAGTGGTCTTCTTCTGGACCACGACGCAAGGACCGGCCTCGATAACAGTTACGGGGATGACCTTGCCGCTTTCATCGAAAATCTGGGTCATGCCCACTTTTTTGCCGATGATTGCTTTCTGCAGTTGCATTGTGTTTTCCTCCTATTTTAGGTTATTGGTTGCGGGACTTAGCCATTGGGAGCTATTGGTCCGGCAACATGACCCGTCCGTCCTCTTTTTGACGGACCGTGGCGGGCAGCTGTAATTTGACGTGGATTACAGCTTTATCTCAATCTCAACACCAGCGGGAAGATCGAGGCTCATCAGAGCTTCAACAGTCTTCTGGTTGGGGTTGAGGATATCGATCAGTCTCTTGTGGGTTCTGCGCTCGAACTGCTCACGGGAGTCCTTGTACTTGTGAACAGCGCGAAGGATGGTGACGACTTCCTTCTTGGTGGGCAGGGGGATGGGGCCGGAGACGGCGGCGCCGTTGCGCTTTGCGGTCTCGACGATCTTCTCTGCACTCTGGTCGATGAGCTGATGATCATATGCCTTCAGGCGAATTCTGATCATTTCCTGGTTTGCCATTTGGTGTTTCCTCCTTGATTACGTACTCAGTCTGCGAGTCTGCTGGGTACGGTCGAGAACCTTTATCCGCTAGGCCGTGTGTATCATTCCGTGACACGGAAAAAGGCCGACGTTTTGTCGGCCGAACACTCCCGTTTTGCGGCGATATACGCATAATTCCGCCTGCAAAATCTCGGTTCTCAGCCGCCCGATGACCGGACATACTCTGTGGAAGTTACCGTCTTTTCGACGCAATCTCCCACTTCATCGCATTTGCGCATAGTTTTCCCAAACTCGCGCCCCTATATCATACAAAAAAATCCCCTTGCTGTCAAGGAGATTTTCTCTTTTTTTCATAATTTTTTTGAACTTTTTTCGGTCAAAACAGAGAATTTAACGATGCAAAGCGGCAATGGTCATTCTGACTTGAAACGCGTTTCAGAAGTATTCTCCATCTGTGCAATCCGCACAAGCCCACATCTGATTTTCTTGCAGAGACCGGTTCAGGGCGGCCACATGGGGCCGCCCCTACCTATTACCTATTACTTAGTATGCCACGCCCCAGTAGATGCTGTGCTTGGCAGGCTTGCCGCAGATGGGGCAGACATCGCTGAGCTGCTCCTGCTCCAGAGGCATGCAGCGGGAGGACATACCGGCCTCTTCCTTCATCTTCAGCTCGCATTCCAGCTCGCCGCACCACATGGTCTTGATGAAGCCGCCCTTTTCCTGCTGGATGGCCTTGGCCTCTTCCAGAGAATAGGCTTCGTAGATGTTCTCGGTCAGGTTCTTCTTGGCCTTGTTGTACATTTCCACATGGGCCAGCTCCAGCTGCTCGGCAACGGCAGCTTCCAGATCTGCCAGCGCCACCACAGTCTTGACACCGTCCACACGGCGGACCAGCACGCACTGACCGTTTTCCAGATCGCGGGGGCCGCATTCCACGCGCAGAGGCACGCCCTTCATTTCGTACTCGGCGCACTTCCAGCCCATGGACTGATCGGAGTCATCCAGCTTGACACGGAAGCCGGCTGCCACCAGCCGGTCCTTCAGACCGTTGGCACCTTCCAGAACGCCGGGCTTATGCTGGGCGATGGGAAGGACGATGACCTGAATGGGAGCCACCTTGGGAGGCAGAACCAGACCGTTGTTGTCGCCGTGGGTCATGATGATGCCGCCGATCATACGGGTGGAAACGCCCCAGGAGGTCTGATGGGGATGATGGAGGGTGTTATCCTTGCCGGTGAAGGTGATATCAAAGGCATTGGCGAAGCCGTCGCCGAAGTAGTGGGAGGTACCTGCCTGAAGCGCCTTACCGTCGTGCATGAGTGCTTCGATACAGTAGGTAGCTTCTGCGCCTGCGAACTTGTCGCTCT
>JAFQFC010000057.1 GCA_017415775.1 Oscillospiraceae bacterium | reverse complement strand
ATGAACTTCATCTTCAACAACTTCATGTATTCCACCCAGGAAAGCTATGAAGCACAGCTGCAGGAACTGGGACTGATGGACAAGGACGCCTTCACCTGCGCCTGCTATCTGGACCAGGTTGGCAACAAGCCCGGCAAGGGCGACATCCTCAGCTGGGCCGAATCCTCCGCCGTTGTTTACGCAAACTCGGTGCTGGGCGCCCGCTGCAACCGCAACAGCGGCATCATGGACATCATGGGGTCCATCGCAGGGTTTGTTCCCCACTTTGGCCTGCTGACCGATGAGGGCCGCAAGGCCACCTGGGTGGTGGAGATCAAGACCACCAAGAAGCCGGAGGCGCAGCTGCTGGGCAGCGCCATCGGCATGAAGGTGATGGAAGACGTGCCTTACGTGGTGGGTCTGGACCAGTGGCTGGGCAGCGAGCTCAACGACGCCGCCTGCACCTACCTGAAGGACTTCGGCGCCGCCACCGCTTCCAACGGTGCTGTGGGCCTGTACCACATCGAGAACCTGACCCCCGAGGCCGTGGAACAGGGCCGCGCTCTGGTGGCCGAGAACGCACAGGTCTACGTCATCGACGACGCCGAGCTGCAGCGTGTGCAGGACAGCTATCCCGTCATGTGGAAGGATCCCTCCGCCAAGCCCAAGCTGTGCTTCATCGGCTGCCCCCATATGTCCATGCAGCAGCTCATCGACTGGACGGACCGTGTGGAAGCCGGCCTGAAGGCTGCAGGCAACAAGAAGGTGCTTGTTCCCACCGTGTTCACCACCGCGCCCGCCGTGCGCAAGGCCTTCGAGGCCACCGCCGACTACAAGCGCCTCACCGACATGGGCGTGGTGCTGTCCTCCATCTGCCCGCTGATGTACATGAATAACCCGCTGGCCGGTAAAATGCCTGTCATCACTTGCTCCAACAAACTGCGTACCTATACCACCGCCCGGTTCTATACCGAGGACGAGATCCTCGTCAAGATCACGAAGGGAGGCAACTGAGATGAAAGAATTCAAAGGACGTATCATCGCCCCCGGCACCGTGACCGCCCCTGCGCTGGTGTCCCACGGTGGTCTGAACACGCTGGCTTCCTTCCAGAAGGCCCTGCTGTTCGGTGACAAGAAGGCCACCTGCTCCGACCAGAATAACCCCGACCTCTTCAATAAGCCCATGCACGGCAAGGCCCTGTGCCTGCCTCAGACCATCGGCTCTACTACCGGCGGTCTGGTGCTGTACGCCGCCTGCGCCATGGACCGTCAGCCCGCCTGCATGCTTTTCAGCAAGCCCATCGACTCTCTGGCTGCTGCCGGCGCCATTCTGGCCTCCGTCTGGCTGGAAGGCATCAGCATGCCCGTGGTGGACTCTCTGGGTGACGAGTTCCTTGCCTACGTCACCGACGATATGTCCATCACCGTCAAGGAAGACGGCACCGTCTGCGTGGGATAAGTCCCTGTTTTCAAGAAAAAGAACCGGCTGCCTGGTGCAGCCGGTTCTTTTTGCGTATTTTTTCCATCTCTTCCGGACACAATAGGGGCAATATCGCCCTGAAGGAGGAGCTTACATGAAACAATTGCTGTTGAGCCTCGCCCTGTGCCTGTGTCTGCTGCTCACCGGCTGCGCCGGCGACACGGTGATCTATCAGGTGGAGTGCGACCACGATGACCAGACTCAGGTCACTCCGCCGCCGGTGGTGGAGCCGGACCATGGCCGGTCGGTGAAAACCGGCCTCGCCATCGTCACCGACCGCAGCGCCAGCGAGAACGCCGCCCGGGCCGTGTTTACCGCCACGGTGGCGGCGGTGACGGTGGATGATGACGGCCGCATCTGCGACGCTGTGCTGGACGGCGTTTACACCACCGTGACCTTTGATGAAACCGGCGCCATTACCGGCGACATCACCTCAGCCCTACTGAGCCGCAGGGAACTGGCGGAGGACTACGGCATGGGTCCCGTCACCCAGCGGCAGGATGAATGGCAGGAGACGGCGGAGGAGCTGATCGAGCGGGTGGAGGATACTGCCGCCGCCGAGCTGGGGCTGCTGACCGGCTACCCGGTGGAGATGGTGGCTGCGCTGGAAAAGGCCGCCGCCAACGCCCGACATCTGGGCGCCTCGGAGGAGGATGAGCTGCGCCTTGCCCTGAATGCCGACCTCTCCGGCTCCGCTTCCGCCACCGACAGCGAGGCGGGGCGGGTACGCCTTGCCTGCGATGCCGCCGCTGTGACGTTCCGTGACGAGACCATCAGCGCCTGCGTCATCGACAGCGTGCAGGCCGATGTGCCCTTCGACGCCATGGGTACCATCACCACCGATGTGACCGGGCCGGCACCCACCAAGACGGAGCTGGGGGACGATTACGGCATGAAGGCCTACGGCGGCGCCAAATACGAGTGGTATCAGCAGGCGGAAAACTTCGCCCGCTACGTCACCGGGAAAACGGCGGCGCAGGTGCTGGCCATCCCCGTGGCGGACGGTAAGGCAACGCAGGCCGATCTTTACACCTCCGTCACCATTTCCATTACCCCCTTCCAGGAACTGATCGCCCGGGCCGGGCAGGAGAGGAGCGACACATGAAGCACACCTTCTTCGGCGGCGTCCATCCTTCCGGCGGCAAGGAACTGTCCCTTGCCGCCGACATCCGCCCCGTGGAGCCCCGGCGGGTGGCCATTCCGCTGCTGCAGCATATCGGCGCTGCCTGCCGCTGCGTCGTGTCGGTGGGGGACAGTGTGTCCCTCGGCGATGTGATCGGCGTCCCCACAGGGTTGGGTGCGGCGATCCACGCCTCTGTGTCCGGCACGGTGCGCACCATCGAAGAGCGGCCCCATGTAGGCGGCACTCTGGTGGAATCGGTGGTGATCGAGAACGATTTTTGCGGCCACACCCGGCTGCTGCCGCCTCTGGCGGACCGCAGCGGCGAGACCGTGATGCAGCGCATCGCTGAAGCGGGCATCGTGGGTATGGGCGGCGCCGCTTTTCCCACCGCCGTCAAGGTGCAGGGCGCTGTGGGGAAGGCGGACACCCTCATCGCCAACGGCTGCGAGTGCGAACCCTATCTCACCGCCGACGATGTGCTGCTGACCACCGCACCCCGGCAGGTGCTGCGGGGCCTGGAGCTGCTGCGCCGTGCCATCGGCCCCAAACGTGCGGTGCTGGCGGTTGAGGACAATAAAAAAACCGCCATCGAGGGTCTGCGGCCCTGTATGGCGGATTTCCCGGACATCGAACTGTGCATCCTGCCCACCCGCTACCCGCAGGGTTCGGAAAAGCAGCTGATCCGTGCCGTGACGGGCCGGGAAGCGGCGGCGGGAGAGCTGCCGGTGAGCGTGGGCTGTGCCGTTTTCAATGTATCCACCTGCGCCGCCATTTGTGCGGCGGTGGAGGAGGGCCGCCCCCTGACCCAGCGCATTGTTACCGTTTCCGGCGAGGCGGTGGCCCGACCGGGGAACTATCGTGTCCCCCTCGGCACCAGCTTCCGGGATCTGCTGGAGGCCGCCGGCGGCCTGCAGGTCACGGCCCATCGGGTGGTCAGCGGCGGGCCCATGATGGGCCTTTCCCAGACGGACCTTTCCGTGGCGGTGGTGAAGGCCACCAATGCCGTCACCTGCCTCACCCAGCAGCAGAGCGGGACGGGGGATCGATGCATCCGCTGCGGACGGTGCGTGGCGGCCTGTCCCATGTACCTGCAGCCGCTGTACCTCTACCGCTTCGACGACCGGCCCCGGGAGCTGCGGCGGCTCCATCTGACCGACTGCATTGAGTGCGGCTGCTGCTCCTATATCTGCCCGGCCCGCCTTCCGCTGACAGAGCGGTTCCGTGCTGCCAAACGAAGAATGAAGGAGGCGGGCGCATGAAGCTGACCCACGGATCTTCCCCCCATATCCGCACAACCCAGACGGCTGCCCATCTGATGGGCCCTGTGCTGCTGGCGCTTTTGCCTGCACTTGCAGTCGGTGTATGGCAATTAGGCTTTACAGCCTTGTGGGTGACTTTGTGCTGCACCGCTGCCGCTGTGGCGGCGCAGTGGCTGTGCAGCGGCGGACGCAGCGGCGCCGATGGCTCGGCGGCGGTGACGGGATTGCTCCTTGCCATGACGCTGCCGCCAACCCTGCCGCTGTGGCTGGCAGCCGCAGGCGGTGCTTTTGCCGTCGTGGCAGGCAAGCAGCTCTGGGGCGGATTGGGCCGCAACGTGTTCAACCCGGCGCTGACGGCCCGGGCGGCCATGCTGCTGTGTTTTCCCCGTGCCATGACCGACTACCACACCGCCGACGCCGTGACCTCCGCCACGCCGCTGCATCAAATGGCCCTCCATGACCTGCCCCATGAAGGCGTTCTGGAGCTGTTCCTGGGTCTTTGCCACGGTTCGGTGGGCGAGATCTCAACGCTGGCGCTGCTGCTGGGCGGCGTATATCTGGTGTGGCGTCGTGTCATTTCGTGGCGTATCCCGGTGTCGTACCTGGCCACTGTGGCGGTGCTGACGCTGGTGCTGTTCCGCAGCGACGATCCGCTGCGCTGGATGCTCAGCCAGCTGTGCAGCGGCGGACTGGTGCTGGGCGCTGTCTATATGGCCACCGACTATACCACCTCGCCGGTGACGCCCCGTGGGCGGCTGCTGTACGGCGTGGGCTGCGGCGCCCTGACGGTGCTGTTTCGCTATACGGGCATCTTCCCCGAGGGCGTGACTTACGCCATTTTGCTGATGAACGGCCTCACATGGGCCATCGACCGGGCCACGCCGCCCCGGCGATTCGGCGTGAAGAAGGGAGCAAGCGGATGAAAGTGAAAGAATATGTCCCTGCCTTGGGGGCAGTGCTGCTGGCAGCGCTGCTGCTGACGGCAGTCTCCTTCGCCCTCAGGGGCATGCAGGAAGAGCGCAGCCGGGCCGCTTTGGAGCAGCAGCTTACCTTGCTGCTGCCCGGCAGTACCGACTTTACCCACCGCAGCGGCGACGGTCATCTGGTGCAGGCCCTCTATGAGGGGCAGACCGGCACCGTGGCCCGTGTGCGCTGCCCCGGCTACGTGTACGATGTAGAGCTGCTGGTGGCGGTGGGGGAGGAAGGCACGGTCACCGGTCTTACGGTGTGGGATGCCCACGAGACGGTGGGCCTCGGCAGCGATATCCTTACTGACCACACATTTCTGGCCCAATTCCTCACCACCGACGGTACCGCCGAGGTAGGGGAAGAGATCCGGCCTATCAGCGGCGCCACCGTGTCCAGCCGTGCTGTGAGCCGGTGCGTGGGGGCGGCGGTGTCTGCCATTACCGGGGTGGATGTGCCCAGTCAGGCGACCCCGTGGGGGGATGCACCATGAAAAAGAACGTGCTGATTTTGCCTGTAACGCTGACGGCGATGCTTTGGCTGTATCTGCTGGCGGAAATGGTGCTGCGTCTGGTGCTGCCGCAGCTGATCTTCCCCCGGCTGGAACTGACCGGCGTGGTGCTGCTGTGCCTTGCGGCGCAGGTGGCAGAGAGCTATCTGGCGCCCCACGCCCGGCACAACTATCTTTTGCTGCTGTTGCTGGGCGCATTGGCCTTCGGTCTGCTGCCGCTGGGCGCAGGCTTTGTTCACTGGCAGCAGGCGCTGGTGCTGGCGGCCGCCGGGGCGGTGGCCCTGTGCGTCACCACCTTCCTCTTTGTCTCCCTGCGTCACCGGCTGGACGACGGGCAGCGTGCACCGCTGACGCCGCTGCTGGCGGCGCTGTGTCTGTATCTGGCGGTGCAGCCCCTGCGTGGAGTTTTGCTTTGAAAAAGGAAAAAGACGGGCTATAGGGTCTTTTGAAAAGGGATTTTCAAAAGACCCAGTGAAATTTTCCCTGACGGGAAAGTGAAATATTTCCTGACGGAAATGTGATATATTGCTGGCGCAATGTGATATATGCCTGCGGCATATGGAGGTATCCCTCCGGGATGATTTAAAAATATAAGGACGGCATCTGAAAAGATGCCGTCCTTTCCTTCCTGTTTTCGAAGAAAATATTTCACAGGCGAAGCCTATATCACTGCCGATTTGGCATATTACAATTCCCAATCGGCTATAGCCCGTCTTTTTGCGTCTTTTTTGCTTTACAGGATGTCCTTTTCCTCCGGCAGGGCGTCCTTGCTCCAGCCGCCGTCCACGAAGATGGTCTGGGCGGTGATGCCGCTGGCCTCGTCGCTGGCCAGGAAGGCCACGGTGTTGGCAATCTCCTCCACCTCGATGAGCCGCTTCATGGGGATCACCTGCATGTTGTTGGTAAGGTCCAGCTTGCCCTCGGCCACCAGATCGTTGACAAGATCCGTGCCTACATAGCCGGGTGCCACGGCATTGACCCGGATGCCGAACCGTGCCCATTCCACGCCCAGCGTACCCACCATGCCGTTGATACCGGCCTTGGAGATGTTGTACAAAGACCGCTTGGAATGATAAATGGTGGAGTTTACCGAGGAAATGCACACCACGTTGCCCTTGGAGGGTTGTTCTTTCATGTACCGTGCCGCCGTCCGGGCGCAGAGGTAGTGGGCCCGCAGGTCGATGTTCAGCACGAAGTCGATGGTCTCCACCGGGTAGTCGGTGGCCCAGTTGTGGATGGTGACGCCGGCGTTGCACACCAGAATGTCGATGCTGCCGAAAAGGTCGTGGGCGAAGGCCATCATGGCCTCGATCTCCTCGTTTTTCGTCAGGTCGATGGTGTAAGCCACGGCAGTCACGCCGAACTCGCTGCGGATGGCGGCAGCGGTGGCCTCCGCCTCCTCAGCCAGAATATCGGCCACCAGTACGTGGGTGCCTTCGGCGGCCAGACGGCGGGCGATGCCCTTGCCGATGCCCTTGGCGGCACCGGTGACGATGGCGCACTTTCCTTGCAGTCCTCTCATGGTCAAAACTCCTTTGTCAAAAGAATCAGTCGGCCAGCCTGGCCTTGCGCAGAGCCAGCACCAGAAGGGGGATCAGGATCAGCTGCACGATGATACCGGGAATGGCGTTGGCAAAGCCTCCGGCCCAGAAAGCAGCCCAGGTAAAGGGCGTATCGCCCATTCCCAGCAGGATGGCGGTGACGATGCCCCAGACGATGCGGCCGGTGATCATGGCAGTGATGAGGGCGCGATAGATGTGGCCGGTGGTCTTTTTGCCCGTTTTCCACACCAGACCTGAAACCAGACCGTAGGTGCAAAGCTCAAAGGTCATGGCGATGGCGGTGGGGAACAGGGGCGGGAAGCCGCCGGTCAGCGCCGAGCGCAGCAGCGGAGCCACGGCGCCCACAGCGGCGGCCCAGACGGGCCCGCAGAGGAAGCCGCACAGCAGTACCGGCAGGTGCATGGGGCACAGGGCGCTGCCGATCTGGGGGATCTGCCCGGTGAGGAAGGGGAGCACCAGACACAACGCCAGACAGATGGCGCTGTAGGTCAGGCGGCGGATGGGGGTGTTGTTCGTGGAAGCAACATTCATGGATTTCGTTTCCTTTCCGATCTGTTGCCGTCTTGAACGGAAAAGTCATCTTGAGATGCGGTTTCGGTTTGAAAAAGTACTATGTTACCGGCTTGGCCGGAGAGTTTACAGAAGCTCCTTCAGCGCAGCGACGGCCTCGTCCATCAGCTGGCTCAGGCTCATATTGCCCACGCCCACCACGATGTTGCTGCACTGGTTCACCGGCAGCAGCAGCTTTTTGGCGCTGCTCTGGCCGATGGCCACGGCCATGGCAGGGGTGATCTCACCCATGAGGGAGTCGGCGGAGAGAATGCTGATGGGCCCCACGATGATGTCCGCCGTGCGGCAGGCCACCAGCACCGGATTCTCGCCGGTAGCGCCCCGGTCCGCCCCTGCCTTGAGCATGGCGGCGGTGGCGATAGCGTTGGTTCCCACGGCGCAGAGAGAGCAGTTCAGTCCGGCGGACTTGGCCCGCTCGATGAAAAGCTGTCCCATGCGGCCACTCTGGCCGTCGATCACATAGACGTTCATAAACCTACCTCCATGGTGAAGTCACACCGCTGCTCCGGGTGGAAGGCGGCGAAATAGGCCTCCTCCAGCGGGATCCAGGTGTCAAAAAACCGCTCTGCGAAAGCGGGGCTGCGTGCTTCGATGCGCCGCCGCTGTTCTGCCGGCTCTACGGTGAGGAACACGGCGCAGTCGTGGTATTCTCCCAGCGCCGGGTGCAGGCTGTAGGACCCCTCTACCACCGTCAGCGGTGCAGGAGTGATGTCCGTCCCCTCGTCCACGGTGAAGGTGGCGCAGTCAAAGGGCCGGTAGCGGAAAGTGCGGCCTGCCTGCAGTCCGGGCAGTGCTTCGGCGGCGAACCGCTCGTGGTCGATGTTGCCGCCGGGGGCAGCGTAGCGCTCCGCCGTCCGCTGCTCGGGCCGCAGGAAGAAGTCGTCCATGTGCAGCACCGTGCAGCCGTAAAGGCTTTGCAGCAGCGATGCCAGCGTGCTTTTGCCGCTGCCTGCCCGGCCTTCGATGGCGACCACAGCCCGGCCCTTTTGGGAAAGGAGCCGGTCGATGCGGCCCATGAGGGGCAGCAGTGCGGCGTGGCCCTGGTGCAGCACCCGGTAAGCCGGGGCATAGGCGGCGCGAAAATCCTCCGAGTGGTGCTGTGCCGGGAAGCCGGCGGTGCGCCAGCCTTCGATGGCGGCAGAAAGTGCTTCGCAGGAGAAGGGCAGCAGCCCGTCCCGGGCCATGTCCAGCGCCGCAGCCAGTCGCAGTTCCAAATCTTGTACCGTGCCGCCTTCTTTCCGGGCCGACAGAGCGAAGAGGGCAGCGAAGCTGACGGGGGAGACCCCCAGCGCTTTCAGATAGCCCAAAGGTACCCGGCAGAAGCTTCCGTCCAGCGGTTCGATCTCACCGCCGTCGGCGCAGCGGTCCATCTCCTGCGCCAGCCAGTCGGCGGCAGCCGCAGGGTCTGTGATCAGGTGGCCGCAGCCAAAGACGCTCTGGTGCAGAAACTTCAAAAGATCGGTGGGCTGCAGCAAGGGATAACGGGCGCAGTGGACGGCAATGGCGGCTTTTGCGGCGGCTGTATCCATGATGGCCCCTCCCTTCAAAAGAATGATTTATTATACCACAGCCTTCGCCCCTTTTCCACACCGCAAGGGCAAAAAAAGCCCGGACGGAAGAAAGTTTTCCGTCCGGGACAGGTGCGTTAGTGGCAGCTGTGACTGCCGCAGCCGTGATCGCCGCAGGTGTGATCCTCGCCGTGGTGATCGTGATGGTCGCAGCGCACGTTGGGGTTGTACAGCAGCGTGCCGTCGATGAGTGCCTGCACCGCTGCGTCGGCCTCGCCGCTGCAGCCGCCGAAGAGGCGGATGCCGGCCTGTGCCAGCGCCATCTGTGCACCGCCGCCGATGCCGCCGCAGATGAGGATGTCGGCACCGATGGCCTGCAGTACGCCGGCCAGTGCGCCGTGTCCGCTGCCCATGGTGTCCACCACCTTGGACTCGGTGATGACGCCCTGCTCATTCACCTCGTAGACCTTGAACTGCTGCGTATGGCCAAAATGCTGGAAGATCTGGCCGTTTTCGTAAGTCACTGCAATTTTCATGGGAAAGCCCTCCTTGGGAAGTGATGTTCTGCCTGCAATTATACACCCATTTTTCGCCCTTTGCAAGCTTGCGGGCAAAAGCAAAAGGACTCCGCCATCAGCGGAGTCCCGGGAGTAGCCTTATTCAGCGTTTTCGCTTGCGATGAACTGCTCCAGCGTCATCATGCCCTTGTTGAGCATCAGGAACTTGTCGTTGTACTTGTCGATGGTGCCGGCAGAAACAACCACCAGATAGTTGACCTGATCTTTCGTGATGGCGGCATCACGGTAGGGCAGCACGGCGCGCCAGCGGATTTCGCCGTCGGAAACGTCATAGTCGAAAGAGCCGAAGACGATACCGTAGTTGGCCACGTTAACGGCCACAGCGGCGTCAATGCGTTTGTCCTCGGGTGCCTTAGGGCGGATGGGGGAGATGAGAGAAACGACCTGCTGCTTTTCTTTAACGAACAGGATCATCTCGATGGGCAGATCGTCACCGCGCATGTTCAGGGTGATGACCTTGTCGTCATCGTGGCGGTCATACTTCCAGCCGCAGGCAGTCAGATGGGTGCACAAATCGTTGTAAACCTTGTTTGCATCGTTAGCCATAACAGTATCTCCTTATGATTCTGCGCCGTCATGCGGCGTTGTGATGGTTTGATGATACACCCGCCTGCGGAGAAAAGCAAGGAAAAAACTGCGCTTTGTCGTTGCGGTGCAGAGCGGTATGCGGTATAATGATACCAAAGAAACGATAGGGAGGACGACCCGATGGAAAAGACAAAGATCATTCTCGACTGCGACCCCGGCCATGACGATGCGGTAGCCATTCTGCTGGCAGCCAAGCATCCGGCCATCGACCTGCTGGGCATCACCGTGGTGGCCGGCAACCAGACGCTGGAAAAGACGGCCCTCAACGCCCTGCGTGTGGCGGAGTGGCTGGGGGTGGACGTGCCGGTCTATCCCGGCTGCGGCCAGCCCATGATCCGGGAGAAGATGGTGGCCGGCGATATCCACGGCGAAAGCGGTCTGGACGGCCCGGTGTTCCCGCCGCTGCGGGGCGAACTGGAGGAGGAACACGCCGTTTCCTACCTCATCCGTACCCTGCTGGACTCCGACGGTGACATTACTGTGGTCACCACCGGCCCCATGACCAATCTGGCCATGGCCATGCGCCTTGAACCGGCCATCATTCCCATGATCCGCCGCATCGTGCTGATGGGCGGCTCCTATACCAACGGCAACGTGACCCCGGCAGCGGAATTCAACATCATCGCCGACGCCGACGCCGCCCACGTGTGCTTCACCTGCGGCCGCCCCGTTACCATGGTGGGTCTGGACGTGACCCGGAAGGTGCTGTGCTATCCCGAGATCGTGGAGCGCATGGCCAAGGTGGACAACAAGGCGTCCCGCCTCTTCGTGGACCTGATGGCCCACTTCTGCAAAACGCAGAAGGAGATCTTCGGCTGGGAGGGCGGACCGCTCCACGATCCCGTCACCATCGCCAGCCTCATCGACCCCACGGTGCTGACCACCAAGCCTATGAACGCCCAGGTGGACATCCGCTCCACCGCCTCCTATGGCCGCACCAACTGCGATTTCTTCGGCTATCTGGGCTTGCCCGCCAACGTGGACGTGGCCATTGATATTGACGTGGAAAAGTTCTGGGATATCATCGAACAGGGGATCCGCAACTACGATTAAGGGGAAATTGTGATGAAAGCGCTGTGTTTCGGTTCTTTGAACATTGACTATACCTACCGGGTGGACCATTTTGTGGCCCGGGGCGAAACGCTGCTGTCCCAGGGGCTGCAGGTCTTCAGCGGCGGCAAGGGACTCAACCAGTCCATCGCCCTGAGCCGTGCCGGTGCAGCGGCATACCACGCCGGCAGCATCGGCACCGACGGCCTCTTTTTGCTGGAGGAGCTGCATCAGGCAGGGGTGAACACCGACTGCGTTACCGTCAGCCGTGAGATTCGCACCGGCCACGCCATCATCCAGAACAGCCCCGACGGCGACAACTGCATCCTCCTCTACGGCGGCGCCAACCAGACCATCACCCGTGACCAGATCGATGAGGTGCTGACCCACTTCGCCGCCGGCGATGTGCTGGTGCTGCAAAATGAGATCAACGAACTGGGCTACCTCATGCAGCAGGCCCATGACCGTGGTCTGCGCATCGCCCTGAACCCTTCGCCCATGAACGATACGGTGCCGGACCTGCCCCTTGACACCGTGGACTGGCTGCTGGTCAACGAGGTGGAGGCAGGTCAGATTCTGGGCTGCGGCGTCACCAACGGTGTGGCTGCCGCCCGTGCCCTGCGGGAAAAGCTGCCCCATGCCGCCATCGTGCTGACGCTGGGCGGTGAGGGCGCTGTCTATGCCGACGGCGACTGCGTTTTTGCCCAGAGCGCCGTGCCGGTCCGTGCGGTGGACACCACCGCCGCCGGCGATACCTTCACCGGCTATTTCCTGGCTGCCATGCTGGAGGGCAAAACGCCCCAGCAGGCCATGGCGCTGGCTGCCAAAGCGGCCGCCATCTCCGTCACCCGTCCCGGCGCCGCCCCGTCCATCCCCCGACGGGAAGAAGTGGAATAACAAAAGAGCCGACCGTTTGAACGGTCGGCTCTTTTCGTTTATCAGGATTTACAGAGGAGAAACCTCGATCACCAGATCGCTGACAGGGAAGGAGCAGCAGGGATGGATGTAGCCGTAGATCAAGTCGGCCTCGCGGCGACCGTCCACGCTCTTGGGGGTGTAGATCTCGCCGCTCACCAGACGGGAGTGGCACCAGCCGCACTCACCGCTGCGGCAGTGGGAGGGAGCGGCGATACCGGCGGCCTCCAAAGTGCGCAGAATCGACTGATCTGCAGGTGCTGTCAAGGTGTACTCCTTGCCAGTCTGACGAACCGTCAGCTGGAACTCGCTGGCCACGTTCTGGGGATAATCGGCCTCCTTGGCGGGGCCAAAGTACTCGCCGAACAGCTCCTGACGGATGAACTTGCGGCGCAGACCCAGCGTCTCGATCTCCTTGTCCACGAACTTGCGCATCACCTGCGGGCCGCAGACGAAGAGGGAGTATTCGCCCTCGGGGGCGTACTTGCGGATGATATCGGCGGTGATGAAGCCGTGCTCGTAGCCTTCGCGCTGCTCGTCGCTGAACACGTTGACGAAGCGGAACTTGCCGCAGCTTTCTTCCAGTGCCTTCAGTTCGCTCTGGAACATGGTGTCCTCCAGCGTGCGGCTGCCGTAGATCAGCACCAGTTCGGCGTCCTCGTCACCCTCGGCAATGGACTTGGCCATGGCGCGGAAGGGGGTGATGCTGCTGCCGCCCACCACGGCCACGATGGTCTTGGCGTCGCGCAGGGGCTCGTAGGTGAAGTTGCCCAGAGGGGCAGAGGCGGTGATTTCGGTGCCCACAGCCCAGTTGTCGTGGATGTACTGGCTGGCAAGACCGCCCTCCACACGCTGGATGGTCAGCATGTAGAAGCCGTTGAGGGCGTCACGGGGAGAGGAAGCAATGGAGTAGGGGCGGGTCAGCTTGGCCTGACCGATCTCCAGAGAGATAGACAGGTACTGACCGGCGCTGAACCATGCCAGAGAGTCGGTGCCCTTGTCGGCGTTGGGGCCCAGATAGTAGCGCTTGCAGTTGCCGGCCTCTTCCTCGATCTTGATGACCTTCAGGTACTGCACCTCGGGGTGCAGGGCGGCGGCGATCTGATTAGGAACGTAGGTGCGCAGTTCAGGCAGTTTCTTGGCGGGAGCCGCTTCGATCTTCGCCTGACGGGTAGGATTCATCTTGGTGAAATCCATGGGGTTGAGTTTCCACAGTGCCATGATCAAGCATCTCCTTTCAGTCTCTTGATGACCTTCTTGGCCACGGTATCGCCCATGATGTAGGCGCAGCTGTAGCCGTCGCCGCGGATGTAGTGTCCGCCGCAGAAGCTCAGGCCGGGGATGGCGTAGTCAGCCTTCTCACCGGCAATACGGGCCATCAGGTTGTCCCAGCCGGACAGCTTGTAGCCGTAGATGGTGCCTTCGGGCGTACCCAGATAGCGGGCGAAGGTGACGGGCGTTGCCACGCTGATCTCTTCGATGTGGGGCATGATGGAGATGCCCAGCGTCTTTTCGGCGTCCTCGATGTACTTTTTGGCGATCTCGTTCTTGTACTTCTTGTAGTCCTCGGGCTTGAGATCCTTAGGCACATCGCTGCCGAAGATGGGCATGGTGAAGAACAGAGTGCAGGTACCCTCGGGAGAGGAATCGGGTACCACGTTGTTCAGACAGTTGACGATGTACAGGCCGTCCTCGGCACGGGTGTTGTACTGGGTGCGGGGATCGGGATGGCCCATGATGAAGATGGTGTAATCCTCCATGCCCAGCTCCTCGGCGGTGCAGTCCAGACCCAGATAGATGGTGGCCACGGAGATACCGAAATCGCGGGCGTTGGCCAGCTTCAGGTTCTGCTCGGGAATTACGCTCTGGGGGCTCATGTTGAACACGTTGTTGGGGATCACGTTGCTGATGACCTCGCGGGCGTAGAGCTTCTCGCCGTTGGCCACCACGCCTGCCACGCTGCCGTCGTCGTTATACAGGAACTCGGTGACCTCACTGTTGTACCACACCTGACCGCCGTGCTTGACGATCACATCCACCAGCGAAAGGCTCAGCTCGTGGCTGCGGTGCTGAGGCATGGCAGCGCCGTCCACCATGTAGCCGTACAGCATGTTCAGGAAGTGCATGCAGTTCAGTTCGTCGGTGGGAACGCCCAGATAGCCCCAGTAGGTGTTGATCATGTTCTGCGCCTTCTTGGGCATACCCAACGCATCCATGACCTCTTCCACGCTGTGACCGGCCACACGCATGAAGTCGGAGTGCTTCAGGAGCATGGTCAGGCCCTTGGGCTGACCCTTCATCTCATAGATGTAGGCGATGGCGGCGTCGATCTTGGGCTTCAGGTCCACGAAGGCCTTCACGCTCTTGCGGCTGCCGGGTACGGCGGCCTCCACGCTGTCGCAGAAGGCCTCAATGCCGGCCTCCAGACGCACGTCGTAGCCGTCCTCGCCCTTGACAACGGCGCGGAACAGGTGGCCCGTCTCGTAGCACCACTTGGGCTTGGCACCCAGATCGTCAAACACCTTGTAGACCTGGTCGGGCCGCTGGGCGGTACCCACGCTGCACAGCTCGTGGAGGGAGGGTTCGAACTCAAAGCGTCCTCTGCGGAAGCTGGTGGCGCAGCCGCCGGGGATGTTGTGCTTTTCCAGCAGCAGCGTCTTCAGGCCTGCCTTGGCCGTGTTGGCCGCAGCTGCCAGACCGCCGTTACCGGCGCCCACCACGATGACATCAAATTTGTCCATGGTCAGTTCCTCCTTTTCCGGCAATGCCGGGAATTTTTACATTTTCAGCATACCATTTTATGAATGTGATTGCAAGAAAAATTGTCAGCCGATTAACAATCTTTCGGCGGCGGCTCGTTTTTTCGCTGCTGCCAACAAAAAATCTTTTTCTGTGATATAAGTCACAGAAAAGCGGCAGCGTTTCGGGTAAACTAAAACCAGATAAAAAGAGAAAGGAGCTGACAGAAATGGCAGCCAATAACATCAATGCAGTCAAATTTCAGGAACTGATCCACGGTGAGAAGCCGGTTCTGGTGGACTTCTGGGCTCCCTGGTGCGGCTACTGCCGCCGGATCGGCCCGGCCTATGATCAGATCGCCGGACAGTACGGTGAGGATCTGAACGTGGTGAAGGTGAACATCGACGAAGAACCCGGACTGGCCGAGGTGTGGAAAATCGAAGTGATCCCCACGCTGGTGCTTTACCGGGGCGGACAGGCCATCGATTCTGTTACGGCGCCCCAGTCCAAGGCCGATATCGAGCGCTTTATCAAAGCGGGTTTGTCACGATAAGGAACGAAACAGCAGGGAAAGGAGGCGTGGTCGATGAACGAGCGCCGCATGTATGATATGGTCGTCGTAGGCGGCGGCCCCGGCGGCTACAGCGCAGCGCTGTATGCGGCCCGGGCCGGTCTGGACACCGTGGTGCTGGAAAAACTGTCGGCCGGCGGGCAGATGGCCCTGACCCAGCAGATCGACAACTACCCCGGGTTTGAAGAGGGTGTGGACGGTTTTGAGCTGGGCGAGAAAATGCAGGCCCAGGCCCACCGCTTCGGCGCCGTGACCGAATATGCCGAAGTCCATGGCGTGGACTTTACCTCTGACCCGAAAGTGATCCATACCAGCGAGGGCGCCTTCTACGGCAGAACGGTGGTCATCGCCACCGGCGCCAACCCCCGGGAACTGGGGCTGGCGGGCGAGCGGGAGCTGGTGGGCCGTGGCGTGGCCTACTGCGCCGCCTGCGACGGCATGGCCTACCGCGGCAAGACGGTGGTGGTGGTCGGCGGCGGCAACTCCGCCGTGGGCGATGCGCTGCTGCTGAGCCGCATTGCCAAAAAGGTGATCCTCGTCCACCGCAGAGACACGCTGCGTGCCACCAAGGTCTACCATGACCAACTGCGCAAAGCCGAAAATGTGGAATTCCGCTGGAACAGCGCCGTTGCGCAGCTGCTGCATCAGGAGAAGGTCACCGGTGTCCGGCTGCGGAACGTGCTGACCGGGGAAGAAGAAACGCTGGATTGCGACGGCGTGTTCATCAGCGTGGGCAGAAAGCCGGTCACCGAGTTTCTGGCCGGAGCGGTGGCGCTGGACGGCAGCGGTTACGTGGTGGCAGACGAGACCACCGCTGCCTCCGTCCGGGGCGTGTACGCCGTGGGCGACGTGCGGACGAAGCTGCTGCGGCAGGTGGTCACGGCGGTGGCCGACGGCGCCATGGCTGTCCATATGGCAGAGGAATATCTGGCAGAAAATGCGTAAAACCAACAAAAAAAGGAACTGACGGATCTCCGTCAGTTCCTTTTTTATTCCTAACAGTTTTCTTAGAAGCCGAAGTAGCGCACGGCGTTGCGGTGGCAAATGTCCTCCACCATAGCGCCCAGGGTCTCCATGTCGCAGGGATACTGGCCCTGCTCCACCAGCGTACCCAACTTGTCGCACAGGATGCGGCGGAAATACTCGTGGCGGGTGAAGGAGGTGAAGGCCCGGGAGTCGGTCAGCATACCCACGGAGCCGGACAGCAGGCCCGTCTCCATCAGCTGGTCGATCTGCTCGCCGATGCCACGGATGTGGTCAAGGAGCCACCAGGCAGCACCGTACTGCACCTTGGCGCCGTCAGCGGCGTAGTTCACCGCCATGGTGGCCAGCATGGCGCTGTCGGCAGGGTTCAGGTTGTAGAGGATGGTGCGGGGCAGATGGCCGGCAGCGTCGATGTCACTGAGGAAAGCGCTCAGGGCAAAGGGATCGGTAGCCTCGCCGATGCTGTCGCCGCCGGCGTCAGGGCCGAAGGAAGCCAGCAGCCGGGGGGAATTGTTGCGGATGGGGCCCAGATGCAGCTGCATGACAAGATCACGGCGGGTGTACTCCTCGGCCAGGAACCGAAGGAGACCACCCTGATACACGGCGATCTCCTCTTCGGTGAGGGCTTCGCCCCGCAGCGCCTTGTCCATCACGGCGGCGGCGTTGCCCACAGCGTAGCGGAAGTGGATAAAGCCGTGGTCGGTGACACGGCAGCCCACAGCGCAGAAGAAGTCCAGCGCACGGCGCAGCGCCTGCAGCAGGCTTCCCCAATCGGTCACTTCGCCATAGCGTGCGCCCAGCTGCTTAAGCGCTGTTTTCCAGGCGCCCTGGTCGATGTGCAAAAAGCGGTCGGGACGGAAGGAGGGCAGGGTGCGGAAGGGGAGAGCGGCGTCGGCAGCCAGCTTCTCGTGCCATTCCAGCGTGTCGGCAGGATCGTCGGTGGTGCAGAGGATCTTCACCTGCATCTTGTCCAGCAGGGACACGGCGTCAAAGCCTTCGCCCTGCAGCATTTCGCAGGTCTGATCCCAGATCTCCTTGGCGGTGCCGGCGGTGAGGGGAGTGGTGATGCCGAAATAGCGCTGCAGCTCCAGATGAGCCCAGTGATACACGGGGCTGCCGATGAGCCGGGGCATGATGGAGGCGAAGCGGTAGAACTTCTCCCACTCGGGAGCGCTGCCGGTGACAAATTCCTCAGGAACGCCGCACACACGCATGCAGCGCCACTTGTAGTGATCGCCCTCCAGCCACAGCTGGGTCAGGTTCTCGTAGCGGCGGCGGTTGAAAATGTCCTTGGGGGACAGGTGATTGTGATAGTCAATGATGGGGCAATGCTCGGCGTGCTCGTGGAACAGGCGGCTTGCCGTTTCGTTGGTGAGGAGGAATTCCTCATTCATAAAAGCTTTCATCTCAGAACTTCTCCCGGTTGATCCACAGTCCCAGAGCGGGATTGGGGATGAAATAGATCTCCTCGCCGTCGGGGAGGGTGTTGTAGCCGTACTGCAGCTTCTCGGGGTCGTAGCGGCGTGCCATCTCGTCGTAGTCGGCGGATTGGAAGCCCACGCCCTCGATCTCCGCACGGCTGATGCTCTTCACCGCATAGGTGATGGTGAACCGATCGTCGGAAGAGCCGTGGATCAGGTGGGCGGCGGCGCCCATGTTGCTGCGCAGATCCTCGTTTTCTGCCTTTTCAAACTGCTCCAGCGTGTGTACCCGGCCACGGTAGCCGTACTTGCGGATCAGCTGATCCACCGTGGCGTCCTCGCCGAAGCGCTCGATGCCGGGTGCCAGCACCAGCAGCTCGCCGCCGTCGGCAATGGCCATGCGGGTGCGGTACACGGACTTGTTGCCAAGCCACGTGCTCTTGAACTCATCGGGGGTCAGGTACACCACGCACTTTTTGATGCCGGTGTCCACGAAGTCGATGTTCTTCTCCTGTGCCAGGGTGATGGCGGCCTCCAGCACCTTGCGGGTGTCACCGATGAAAAGACCGTGGGTGCGGATATTGCCGCCGGGAGCCGTGCAGACCGTCAGCACAAAGAGGATGGGGCGATCCTTCAGGAAATGCTCCATGCCGTAGTCGAAGATGCGGCGCACGGGGGTGTGGTCCTTGCCCATCATCCGCTCCATGCCGTACACAGCGCCTACCATGTGGCTCTTGTTGATCATGTCGCTGCCGCCCACGCCTACGAACAGGTTCTTGGAGTGGTTGGCCATGCCGATGACCTCGTGAGGCACCACCTGACCGGGGGAGATGATGATGTCGTATTTCTCGTCCATCACCAGGCGGTTGATCTCCACATCTACGCTCTCGTGCCACAGGCCCTCGGTGATCTCTTCGAGAAACTCGGCAGGCACCTCGCCCAGACGCATCACATCGCTGCGCCAGTTGTGGGGAATGAACTTCTCATAGGGGATGTCGCCGAACATGACGGCGGCCTCCTCCTGCGTTACCGGCACATGGGTGCCCAGAGCGGGCAGAATGTCCACCTCACAGCCCATCTCGCACAGGGCGTGGTAGTAGACGTTGGTGATGTAGCCGGCGTTGGAGTGGAAGCGGGTGAAGTCGGGGGGGATGATCAGCGCATGGCGCAGCGTGCGGCCCTCCAGACTCTGCAGCAGGGCGGCACGGATCTCCTCACGGCTCAGACCCTGCTCCGAGGCGGCGTAAACGAAATTTTCCATAGTTTCCTCCTGTATGCCCTGCAGTCCGCCGCAGCTTGTGGCCGTCGGCGGACTGTGGGATCGCATGATAGGTTGGTGTTACACGCCGCTGTAGGCGCTGAAACCGCCGTCCACGGGGATGACCACACCGGTGACGAAGCCGGAGGAGTGTTCATCCACCAGATACAGCAGCGTACCCAGCAGCTCTTCGGCGGCGCCGAAGCGACCCATAGGAGTGGCTGCCAGGATCTTGCCGGTGCGGGCGGTGGGGGTGCCGTCCTCGTTCCACAGCAGCTTTGCGTTCTGGGCCGTGGAGAAGAAGCCGGGAGCAATGGCGTTGACACGGATGCCCACCCGGCTGAAATGGACGGCCAGCCACTGGGTAAAGTTGGAGATGGCGGCCTTGGCGCCGGAATAGGCGGGGATCTTGGTCAGGGGGGTGTAGGCGTTCATGGAGCTGACGTTGACGATGGTGCAGCCCTCACGGCCCACCATGTCACGGGCGAAGGCCTGCGTGGGCAGCAGCGTGCCCACGAAGTTCAGGTTGAACACGAACTCCATGTCCTCGTCGCCCAGATCGAAGAAGGTCTTGGTCTCGCTGTCCAGATCGCCCAGCTCGAAATACTCCTTGTCGGTGGTGGCGCGGGGATTGTTGCCGCCGGCACCGTTGATGAGGATGTCGCACTTGCCGTAAGCGGCCAGCACGGCCTCGTGGGCAGCTTCCACGCTGGCCTTGTCGGTGACGTTGACGCCCACGGCCATGGCCTCGCCGCCCATGGCGCGGATCTCGGCCACCACGTCCTCGGCCTTGGAGACGGTGCGGTTCAGGATGGCCACCTTGGCGCCGCACAGAGCCAGCGCCTTGGCGAATTCACGGCACAGCACGCCTGCACCGCCGGTGACCACGGCCACCTTGCCGGCGAGATCCGGCTTCATGGAAAGATACATCGTCAAATACCTTCCTTCCTGTGCCGCTTAGGCGTTGTAGGTGGAGGAGTGGGTGCTGCCGCCCTTGCCGGTCCAGTTGGTGTGGAACACCTGGCCGCGGGGGCAGTCGGTACGCTCGTAGGTGTGAGCGCCGAAGTAGTCACGCTGGGCCTGCAGCAGGTTGGCGGGCAGGCACTCGGTGGTGTAACCGTCGAAATAGTTCAGGGCGGAGGAGAAAGCGGGCATGGGGATACCCACCTTCACGGCGTAGGAGATGACCTCGCGCCATGCGGGCACCAGAGACTCGATGACCTCGGCGAAGTAGTCGTCCATCAGCAGGTTCACCAGCTGGGGATTCTTGTCGAAGGCTTCCTTGATCTTGCCCAGGAACACGCTGCGGATGATGCAGCCGCCGCGCCACATCAGGGCCAGACCGCCGAAGTTCAGGTTCCAGCCATGGGTCTGGGCGGCAGAGCGCATCACGGCGTAGCCCTGTGCGTAGGAAATGATCTTGGAGGCGTACAGAGCCTTGCGGATGCACTCGATGAAGGCTTCCTTGTCACCCTCGAAGGCGGGGATGGCACGGGGGAAGCGCTGGGCGGCAGCCACACGCTCGGTTTTCACGGCGCTCAGGCAGCGGGAGAACACGGCCTCGCCGATGAGGGTCAGGGAAACGCCCTCGTCCAGAGCGGAGATGACGGTCCACTTGCCCATGCCCTTCTGGCCGGCAGCGTCCAGAATGTAGTCCACGGTGGTCTCGCCCTTTTCGTCCTTGTAGCCCAGGATGTCACGGGTGATCTCCACCAGGTAGCTGTCCAGCTCGCCCTCGTTCCACTCGGCGAACACCTTGTGCATCTCCTCGGCGCTCATGCCCAGACCGTCACGCATCAGGTGATAGGCCTCGCAGATGAGCTGCATGTCGCCGT
>JAFQFC010000056.1 GCA_017415775.1 Oscillospiraceae bacterium | reverse complement strand
TGATCACGGCGCACAGGTTGTGGCGGCGGGTCAGGTCATAGGAGCGCTTCACGTCCTTCTGGATCTCCAGGCAGGGCTGAGCCACACCGGGGGTATAAGCCAGGGACAGGTCATCTTTGGTCTTACAGGGCACGGTGCAGACCACCTCGATCTTACCGCCCCACTCGCCGTGCAGGCGCAGGGATTCTTTTGCGTAATCCATTTTTCTACCTCCTGGATCAATCAATATAGGGCAGCGTGGCGCCGCCGTAAGGCATGGCGATCACCGTTGCCTCTGCTCCGTACTTTTCCATGGCTGCGTCAAAGGCCGCTTGGGCAGAGGGCCGGGGCGTGAGGAAAATACTGCGGACGAAGTCCTCGTCCATTTCACTGACCAGGTCGATCTGTGCCCGATCCAGCACCATGCCGATCGCCGCTGCCTTATGCCCGCCCAGCTCAAACTGCCGGGCGATCCTCTCTACCATACTATGGGCTGAGGGTGCCGTTGTCAACCATTCTTCAAATTTTTTACTGCCCAGGCCCTCCGGGCAGGCGCCGATGAGGATCATGGTACCGCCATCACGCACCGCATGTCTGGCGTTATCCAGCGCCTTCTGTACCTGATAGAGGTTGGCATCCTTGGGCGCACCACCTTGAGACACCAGTACGATATCCGCCTGTTGCGGCAGCTTCTTGCGGTACATCTCATCCAGATACGCACAGCCCACCCGATGGGCCTGCGTTACATCGCCGGCTACGGCATAAACGATTTTCTTATGTTCATCCAGTACAACGTTGACGATATAGTCGATGCCGCAGATGGCGCCGGCCTCCTCAATGTCGGCACGCACCGGGTTGCCCTCCAGCTTTCCGGCGCAGGCGTCGGGCGACACCATCATCCGGTGATTTTGCTGGATAGCCGCCGGGGTAGAACAGCCCGGCATAATGGCTTTGGCGCCGCCGGAATAGCCGGCAAAATAGTGGAACTCGATGTTGCCCAGGCAGACACGTACATCCGCCTCGGCCACAGTGCGGGTGATGTCCACCGGCGTCCCGGCTGTCGTTGTGCCCAGATGCACGCAGTCATCCACATCGCTGTCCACGCACTTGACTTCGCCGTAGCAGCGCTCGCCCACCAGTTGTTTGATCTCTTCTTCCGTATGCTTGCGGTGGGAACCCAGCGCCAGTACCACCGTAATGTCCCTGGCCATAACGCCCCCGGCGTACAGCTCGTCCAGCACGGCAGGCAGCACCTCGTAACTGGGCAGCGGGCGGGAAATATCGCTGGTAACGATGGCGATTTTCTGCCCTTTTTTCACCCTTTGGCGCAGCAACGGCGCACCGATGGGGTGGGCAAGGGCATAGCGCACCGCCTCTTCCCCACGATGCTCGTGGGCAACAGGGTTGGACTCCAGCACCGCCAGCAGATTTTTCGCCGGCACTTCCACCGTCTGGACGTCGGATCCGTAGCCAAATTCCAGCTTCATTTGCCTTATCCCCTCGCTTTTTACAAATTCCTATCATGCAAAGCCGCAGGTCGTTCTCCCTGCAGCTGTATATCCGATGTTTCAGGTCAAATCGCCGAAACGGCCGGCGGAGGGAAGCATTCAGCTATCCCACCGACGGCCGTCTTCCGGTGATTCATACAAAATCCATTTTTACTCGCCGCAGGCCAGGTGGCAGGCAACGAAGTGGTTGGGGGAAACCTCCACCAACCGAGGTGCGCCGCACTCGCACTTTTCGCAGGCGGCGAAGCAGCGCTTCTTGAAGCGGCACTCGTCCTTGGGATTGATGGGAGAAGAGATCTCGCCCTTGAGCAGGATGCGCTCGGTCTTGTGATCCAGATCGGGGACGGGAATGGCCGACAGCAGTGCCTTGGTATAGGGGTGGATGGGGTTGGCAAACAGCTCTTCGGCGGGAGCCTTCTCCACCATCTGACCCAGATACATCACGGCGATCTCATCGGAGAAGTGGTTGACCACGCTCAGGTCGTGGGTGATGAAGATGTAGGTCAGGCCCATCTTCTGCTGCAGTTCCTTCAGCAGGTTGATGATCTGTGCCTGAATGGACACGTCCAGAGCGGACACGGGCTCGTCACAGACGATGAACTTGGGGTTCAGGGCCAGTGCACGGGCGATGCCGATACGCTGACGGCGGCCGCCGTCCAGCTCATGGGGATAGGTGTTGATCAGGCGCTCGGCCAGACCGACCGTCTCCATCAGTTCCAGCACACGGGCCTCCAGAGCGGCCTTGTCCTTAATCAGCTTGTGCTTGATGATGGGCTCGCTGATAGCCTGGTACACCGTCTTTCTGGGGTCCAGGGAGGAATACGGATCCTGGAAAATGATCTGCATATCCTTGCGCATGTGGCGCATCTCACGGGTGGACAAGGCAGCAACATCCTGACCCTCAAAGAGCACCTCGCCGGAGCTGGGCTCGATCAGGCGCAGGATGGAACGGCCCAGGGTGGACTTACCGCAGCCGGACTCACCCACCACGCCCAGAGTGGTGCCGCGCTCCAGAGTGAAGCTGACGTCATCCACCGCATGGAGCATGCCCTTGGAGGTCTTGAAGTACTTCTTTAAGTTCTTAACTTCCAAAATCACATCAGACATTATTTCTTGCTCCTTTCGATCTGGAATCCGTCTTCCTCATAGCGCAGGCAGGCCACGGTATGGGTCTCGCTGTGCTTCATGGGCACAGGACGCTCCTCGAAGCAGCGCTCGCAGGCATACTCGCAGCGCTCTGCAAAGGAGCAGCCCTTGGGCAGGTTGGAAGGATCGGGCATCAGGCCGCGGATGGGCTTGAGCTGTGCCTTGCGGTCATGGATATTGGGCAGGGAGTTGAACAGACCCTCGGTGTAGGGATGGCGGGTGTTGCGGAACACATCCTCCAGCGTACCGTGCTCGATGATGCGGCCGGCATACATGACGGCCACCTCGTCGCAGGTCTCGGCCACGATACCCAGGTCGTGGGTGATCATGATCATAGCCGTACCGGTCTTTTCCTTCAGATCCTTCATCAGCTCCAGCACCTGTGCCTGGATGGTCACGTCCAGAGCGGTGGTGGGCTCGTCAGCGATCAGCAGATGGGGGTTGCAGGTCAGGGCGATGGCGATGACCACACGCTGCTTCATGCCGCCGGAGAACTGATGGGGATAGTCGTTGGCACGGTCGGCCTTGATGCCCACCATCTCCAGCATTTCCAGAGCGCGGTTCCAGGCATCGGCTTTGCTGCAGTGCTCGTGGATCTCCACGCACTCAGCGATCTGCTCACCGACAGTGAACACAGGGTTCAGCACGGTCATGGGATCCTGGAAGATCATGGCCACCTCGTTGCCGCGGATCTGCTCCAGCTCGGCAGCGCTGGCCTGATAGACGTCTTTACCGTTGATCTCCACGGTACCCTTGATGATACGTCCGGGGGGATCGGGCACCAGACGCAGGATGGACAGAGCGGTAGTGGTTTTGCCGGCGCCGGTCTCGCCCACCAGGCCCAGAGACTTACCACGCTTGACAGACAGGGACAGGTCGTTGACCGCCTCCACCGTCTCCTCTTCCGTTACATAGTGGACCGTCAGGTCCTTGATCTCAAGGATCGTATCATTGGCAATATTCTCAATACTCATATACGCATCCTCACTTCTTCAGCTTGGGGTCCATGGCGTCACGCAGACCGTCGCCCAGCAGGTTGAAGGCGATAACGGTCAGCATGATGACAAGACCCGGGAACATGGTCAGATAGCTGTAATCCTTGATGTAAGTGCGGCCGGCAGACAGCAGGTTGCCCCATTCCGGCATGGGAGGCGTAACGCCCAGACCCAGATAGCTCATGGAGGAGGCAGTGATGATGGAGTTACCGATACGCAGGGACACCTGCACCACGATGGGAGACAGGCAGTTGGGGATCACGTGCTTGAAGATGATGTCCAGATTGGTGCAGCCGATGGCACGGGCAGCTTCCACGAACTCCTGGTTGCGGACGGACAGCACCGAAGCGCGAGTGATACGGGCAAAGGCCGGCACGGCGGTGACACCGATGGAGATCATCAGGCCAATGGTGCCGGTACCCAGCACGGCCACCATGGCGATGGCCATCAGGATGCCGGGGACAGCGGCGAAGATGTCCATGATACGCATGATCACGTCATCGATCTTGCCGCCGAAGAAACCGGCGATGGCGCCCAGAGGCAGGCCCAGAACCAGAGCCACCATCACGGCCACCACGCCCACGGGCAGGGACGAACCGGTACCGTACACAACACGGGCAAACAGGTCACGGCCCAGGTTGTCGGTGCCGAAGGGGTGCTCCAGACAGGGATGGATGAAGCGCTTGGACAGATCCTGCATGACGATCTGCGTGTCGTAATCGTAGATCACGTCACGGAACAGAGCCAGGAACACCAGCAGCAGCACGAAAGCGCCGCCCACCATGGCACCCTTGTTCTTTCTCAGACGATGCCATACTTCACCCATGGGGGTTCTCTTTTTATACTTCTTCTGTGCAGAGACAGTATTGGTTTTCACATTTGTATTCTCCATGCTCTCACCTCACTTGCTGTACTGCGCCTTAATGCGGGGATCCACATAGGCATAGAGAATGTCCACTGCCAGCAGGGTCACGCTGACCAGCAGAGAGGTCAGGATCAGGCAGCCGGTGACGCAGACGGTATCCTTGGACTTGATAGCGCCCACCAGCAGCGTGCCGATACCGGGGAAGGAGAACACAGCCTCGGTGGTGACGGCGCCGCCCATCATGGCGGAGAACTGGATACCACTGACGGTAATAATGGGGATCAGAGCATTCTTCAATGCGTGCTTACGAACCACCATCTTCTCGCTCACGCCCTTGGCGCGGGCCAGCATCAGATAGTCGGAGCGCAGCACGTCGATCATACCGGAGCGGGTAGTACGGGTCAGCAGAGCCATGTTGGCCGTGCCGACGGTGATAGCCGGCAGCACCACGTCAGACAACGTGACAAAGCCGCCGGAATGGAACATGCCCAGTTTCAGGGAGAAGAGGATGATGAGCAGCAGGCCCACCCAGAAGTTGGGAGCGGCCAGGCCCACGATGGCCAGAGCGGACACGATGTTGTCGGAAACTTTGCCCTGGTGCAAAGCAGCATAGATGCCCATGGGGATGGACAGAATGTGGGCGAAGAGTGCCGAAGCCAGAGCCAGCACCACCGTTGCGCCCAGACGTTCCAAATACAGAGGAAGAACGTCGGACAAATACTTATGGGAATAGCCCAGGTCGCCTTGCAGGAAACCCCACATGTAGCGTCCGTAACGGACAAAAAACGGGTCGAACAGACCCAGCTCTTCACGCAGCGCGTTCAGCTCTTCCTCCGTGGCAGCTTCGCCCAGGATCATCAGAGCCTGATCGCCGGGGGCCAGGTCCATGATGAAGAAGATGAGGAGAGACACACCCAGCATGACCAGCAGCAGCATCGCAATGCGCTTTAAGATATACCGATGCATAATTACCTCCGTTCTAATTTGCAAGAAGGGGCGGAGAGAATCTCCGCCCCTTCCCTCAGGGAGAAAAGATTTCAGCGATTATTCAGTGACGTAGGCATAGGTGAACACGTGGTTCTGGTTGAAGTTCAGAGTCAGACCCTCAACGTTGGAGCCAACACCGGTCAGCAGGGTGTCGATGTACAGGGGGACCATGGCGGCGTAATCGCTCAGCCAATCACCGATGGCACCGATCTTCTCAGCGCGCTTGGCCTCGTCCATCTCGGAGCAGACGTCAGCCAGCATAGCATCCAGCTCGGCGTTGTTGGTCAGGGTACGGTTGTTACCGGCGGTGGAGTTCCACAGGGAGTCCAGACCGTTGCAGGTGGTGGACCAGTTCCACTGGGTCTGATAGATGTGGTAAGCCTTGCTATTGGTGATCTCCACGGTCTTGGTGGAGTCATCGCTCACCAGAACCAGGTCAACGTTGGCCAGAGCCCACTGAGCCTGCAGGATCTCATAGAAGCCGGCCATAACGCCGCCCTTGTAGATGAATTCGATGCGCAGCTTGTTGTTCTCGTCGTAGCCAGCTTCCTTCAGCAGGGACTTGGCCTTCTCCAGATCGTACTCATAGGTAGCAACATCGGGATCGTGACCGAACATGGAGGGAGCAATGCAGCCCTGAGAGGGAGAAGCATAACCCTCGGTCATGGCGATGATGATGTCATCTCTGTTGGTGGCATAGTTCAGGGCCTTGCGGACGCGCTCATCCTTGAAGAAGTCGGGGCCCTTCTCGCCCATGTTCATAGCCATGTACAGCAGCTTGGAGGAGGGCTGCTGGACCAGCTCGACGCCCTCGTAGTCAGCGATGTTGGAAGCTTCGATAGCGGGGACTTCCAGGCAGACGTCGATCTCACCGGTCTGCAGACCGATAACGCGGGCAGAAGCCTCGGTGATCTTCTTGTACTCGATCTCCTTGGACTTGGGCAGCTCGCCCCAGTAGTTCTCGTTGCGGGTCACCACGACGGACTCGTCGGGCTTGAAGTTGTCCATGCTGAACACATAGGCACCGGTACCGACCATGGGGCCAGCCTCGGCATCGGCCTCAATGGCCTTCTGGTTCAGGATCCACATGTCGTTCAGGCTCTCCAGGAACTCAGCGGCGGGGCTGTTCAGGGTGATCTTCAGGGTGGTGTCATCCACCTTCTCCATGGACTCGATGTACTTCAGCTTGGTCTGCTTGAAGGAGAAGCCCATACCACGGTTGAAGGTGTAGATGACGTCATCGGCGGTGAACTTCTCACCGTTGTGGAAGGTGACGTCGTCACGCAGCTTGAAGGTGTAGGTCATGGTAGGTGCGTCATAGCTCCATTCGGTAGCCAGCTCGGGCTTCATCTCGTTGGTCTGGAAGTCAATGTCCACCAGAGCGCTGTGGACCAGGCTGTAGACATGGCCGCACCACAGGTCGTTGTTGTTGTGGGTGTCCAGGATGCTGAGCATATTGCCGTTGGCGATGACCAGACGATCCTTGATCTTGCTCTCGCCTTCATTATCGACGGGAGCCTTCTCGCCGCAGGCGACCAGGGACAGAGCCATGATCAGAGCGAGAATCAGAGAGATAACTCTTTTCATATTTTTTCTCCTTTTTCAAATTTTCCGGCTATACCGGTTATGTATATGATACGACTTTCTCCCGTTTTGTGTCAATATTCCGCAATTTTTTCTACGTATTCCCCAAAAGAAAATTGCCATTTTGTGAATTTTAGCTGTACATTTTTTGGGCAATTTTCCTCATTTTTCTGCATTGTTCAATTTTTATACAGCAAAACGGCACACTGTCCAAAAATTGGACAGTGTGCCGTTTTGCTTCGTTTTTCACTTTTTCTGATAACCGTATTCTTTCAGCTTGATCAGCAGTCCGCTGCGGCTGATGCCCAGCTCGGCGGCGGTACGACTCTGGTTTTCGCCGTTTTTGTACAGCGTTTCCAGAATGGCCCGCTTTTCGATCTCGTGCAGGGTCCGGGGCACCTCTGCGGGAACAAACCGCGGCTCTGCCGCAGCCGGTCCCACCGCCCGCAAAAGCCACTGGGGCAGATCCTCGGGCTGCACATGGTCACCGGCGCACATAATGACAGCAAACTCCAGAATATTTTTCAGCTCGCGGACATTGCCGGGATAATCGTAATCCATCAGGATCCGCTCCACCTCCCGGGTGATGCCCTTCAGGTTTTTGCCCTGCTCGCTGTTGAACCGGGAGATGAAATGACCGGCCAGCAGCGGAATGTCCTCCTTGCGCTGGCGCAGCGGCGACATCTCCACATTGATCACATTCAGCCGGTAGTACAGGTCCTGGCGGAAGGTGCCCTGATTGACCATCTGCCACAAGTCCTTGTTGGTAGCGGCCACCACCCGCACATCCACCGCTTCGCTGACATTGCTGCCCAGCGGCGTGAAGCGCTTCTCCTGCAGCACCCGCAGCAGCTTGCCCTGCAGAGAAAGGGGCATGTCGCCCACCTCATCAAGGAACAGCGTGCCCTTGTCCGCCGCCGCAAACTTGCCCTTTTTGTCTTCGGCAGCGCCGGTGAAAGCACCACGCACATAACCGAAGAACTCCATCTCCAGCAAACTCTCCGGAATGGCGGCGCAATTAACCGCAATAAAACTCTCCTCTTTCCGGGGGCCCATATAGTGAATGGCCCGGGCGGCCAGTTCCTTGCCGGTACCACTTTCGCCGGTGATCAGCACCGCCGAATCCAAAACCTTCAGTCGTTCCACCAGATCGTAGACCCGCATCATAGCAGGGCTCTTGCCGATCATTTCACCGTACCCGTGTCTTTCCCGCAGTTCTTCGCTGAGATAGGCCACCTTCTCGCTCAGGCTGCGGTAATGCAGACCCTGCTGGATAAAGATGTTCAGTTCTTCCAGATCCAGCGGCTTTGTCATGTAGGTAAAGGCACCCTTTTTCATGGCATCCACCGAGGAGCGGATACTGCCGTGGGCCGTCATCATGATCACCACCACAGACGGATAACGCAGCTTGATCTCCCGCAGAAGACCGATGCCGTCATCCTGTCCCAGAAACATGTCCAGCAGCACCAGCTGACAGCCGCCGGCCGCCAGCTCGTCCAGCGCCGCCCTGGCCGAGGTGGCTGTGGCGATGTCATACTCCTGACACAGGCTGTATTTCAAGGATACGCAGATGCCGACCTCATCATCAACAATCAATATTTTCGGCTTCATCATCTATCCTCCCAAATTCGATCTGAATTTCTGTGTGCGAACCCACCTCACTGGAGATGGTCAGCTCGCCGTTGTTGTCCTGCGCAAACTGCTTCGACAGCGTCAGGCCCAGACCGGTGCCGGTCCGCTTCGTGGTAAAGAAGGGGTTCATGCACTGCTCGATGGCCTCTGCCGACATACCCATACCCTCATCACGGATGGTGACCAGGCTTCCCGTTTCGCTTTTTTTCAGGCCGATCCGCAGTTCCAGCTGCGCATCCCCGGGCAGGGTGGTCAGCTTTTCCTCCATGGTTTCCCGTCCATTGATCACGGTGTTGATGAGGATCTGCTTGATCTGGTCCCGGTTGCCCATGATCTCATGGCCGGGTTCGATGTCGGCGCAGACCCGGATCCGCTTGTTCTGGTTGCTGCTTTCGGCAAAAAACGCCACTTCCTGCACCACTTCCGACAGGCAAACCCTTTCCCGGACGCTGCGGGCAGGCTTGGCATAGCTGATGAGACTTTCCACCAGACGGTTGATGCGCTCCACCTCCGCAGGTACGTAGCGGGAGAAATCCTCCATGAACTGCGGGTCGGCATGGGCTGACTCCAGCACAGTCACAAAGGTCTTGATGGAGGTCAGGGGGTTCTTGATCTCGTGGGCAATGCCCGCCACCACCTGATTGAGGGTGCGGTTTTTCTCTTCTTCAAATTTCTCGTTGCGGCGGGCTTCCTCGTCGGTGATATCCTCGGCCGCCAGAAGGACGGCCCAGACCCGTTCCGCCTTGAAGATCCGCTGCAGGCTATAGCGGTAGCGGCTCTTCTTCACGCCCCGCCTTACTTCTATGGTGTGCACGCCTTCGGCCGCCGTTGCCTCCTGACCGAAAAGCTCAGCCATGTCGCAGTCATTCACGATCTCGCCGAAAACCGGTACCTGCCGCACATCCTGCTGCTCGGCCACCTTTTGGCCCCAACGCTCCGTCAGCGCAGCGGCGCTGTTGTTCACCAGCAGGATCTGCCCCTTTCCGTCAAACAGCACCATGGCCAGATGGGAATAGCGGATAATGCGGTTTCGCATATCACTTTCCGCTTCCAGCTGCTCCAGATGGCTGCGGATCTCCTGGTTGGCGATCTGCAAGTCACGGGTCTGCTTCTCCACCTGGCGGCGCAGTGCCCGACGCACGTTGGACACGATCACCGCATACAGGCCAACGGCCAGAACGGCGATCAGCAGAAACAACACCATTCGTTCCAGCCACACAAGGTTGGCTTCTTCCGGGCCCGACTGCGTCCACGCTTCACGGATCTCACTGTAAGTGTCCGAAACACGAAGATTGGCGATCTCCCGGTTCAGCGTCTGCAGCAGGCGATAGTCGTTCTCTGCCACCTGCAGAGAAAAAGAGGTGGAACCAACATAGTTGTTGGAGATCACATAGTTCTTCTGGGTGTCCAGAGAATCCAGATAGTAAAGGGCGCTCTCCTTCAGCACCACGGCGGTATCCGCATTGCCGGATATCAGCATCTCGACCGCCTTGCGCTGGCCGGAAACGGCGATGGTCCGGTCCGCCTGCAGATGCACGGAAATGGTGGGCGTGATAGTGCCCAGCTGCACCGCAGCCGTTCCCTTCTTGCCAGACTGGGTATCCGGGTCGCTGTCGCTGCCGGCTACCACGCAAATGGTCTCCTCCGACAGCGTTTCGGTGATCCAGTCAGGGTTCTCCAGTCTCCGGCGGATATTCAAAATCAGATCCACCTCGCCGTGAGCCATGGCTTCCTGACAGTCCGTACTGGTCTCCACCGGCACATACTCCACCTCGTAGCCCACTCTGGCTGCGATATGCTCCAGCATATCGATGTGGAGTCCGGCGGCATTTCCCTCGCTGTCCACAAAGTGGAAGGGAGCCTGATTTTGGTTAAACGCCACCCGGATCCGGGTCGTAGGCACAGCCTGCGCCCGCTGCGTGAAGAGCACCAGCAGCAGCGGCAGCAAAACAAGAACGGCGGCAAATTTTCTTCTGCGCATGTCTCCACGCTCCTTTCTTTTTCAAAATAGTTCCGTTTCCCGGGAAGCTCAGAGCGTTCCCCTTCTCGTCAGCATGTATTCGTACCACGCCAGATATTCCTTGCCCAGTCGGGTCACCAGCGCACGGGCTTCGGCGCTTTGCTCCGCCGACACCTGCAGACACTGCTGGGCCAGCTGATAACGGCGGGCAACGCTGAAGCGCTCCAGTTCCTCATCGGCATAGTGTCCCAGACTGCCCAGCTGCCCACGATGGCGGAAGAAACGGACAAAGGCGTCCGCCGTTTCCGGTCCCACGATGGGACCCAGCAGGGAAAAGTCGTTGCCGGAGGCGTCCAGCACCCGGGACACCATCTCCCAGCGGCGGGGATCGGCGTTGCCTTCCGTACCGGTGTAGGGCGTACGCAGATACAGGTCGTTGTTGGCCAGGAATTCCATCACATAGGGATTCATGGTGTGCTCCACCGCCCAGGGCATCCAGTTCTCCACCGTGGTGCGGATATAGATGTGGGCAAAGCGGCCGAACAGCGGCTCAGCCAGATCGTGGGCGGCGCTGGACTCGCTGCGGTCATTGCCGGCGGCCACGATGCGGGCGTTGGCCGGCAGGGGCCAGCGGTTGTTGACAAAGCGCTCCAGCACGATCTTGAAGATCACGGACTGGGTCTGCTTGGTGGCGTTGGTCAGCTCGTCGAAGAAGAGGATGTGCAGCTTGCCGTCCTCACACAGCTTTTCCAGCTTGATGAGCCACACCGGCTTGATATCCACGATCTCGCTCTTGGTCTCGTTATACACGGCCCGGCCATTGATGGTCTCCGGCGTCTCGTTCACCAGCTCGATGTCCAGCGCCTGCGGGTCGATCTGCCGGACACGGTCGCTCTTGCCGTCACCGGACAGGCCATGGAGAAAGACCGGGATGTTGGCCTCCACATAGGCCCGGATCAGGGACAGCTCATCGTGCCGGCGCAGGCAAAATTCGCCGGAAAGGGCTTTTTCTTCCGGCTCCGCCGTCAGTTCCTGCAGGAAAGCACCGGAAAGATACTCCTGCGCCTCCTCCCTGCCCCAACCGGCAAACAGGGCGGTACAGCTGATAAGCAGCCGCCGACCTTCATCATACAGCCAGCGCACCGGCCGCATTTCCAGAAAGACCTCCTCGCCCTCGGCGGCCACCGATTCATCGCTGAAGCGCACGAAACCGTTGGCGCCGCCGGACACGGCCTCCACGCAGACGATCTCCTTGCCGCCCAGGCGGTACACGCTCCGCACTTCACCGGCAACAGTCACCTGCCGGCCTGTCTCCTCCAGCGCACCACGGGCATACTCCCGGCCTGCCAGCGGCCGCATGCTCTCGTCCAGCACCACATGGGGATAGCGGCCGTACTCCACAATGGTCACGTCGCCTTCCTGCCGCCGACGGCCCAGCAGCTTCTCCTCTCCCGGTTCCAGCTGCAGCGCCGGGCGCACGGCGCAGACGGCGCACTTGTCCGCCTGACCGAAACGGCTGACAAAGCCGCCCTCGCTCAGGTAATAGTTGATGCAGCGGCCATCGGTAAGAAAACCGTCGTCCTGCGCCGTCAGCAGGGCCAAATCGCTGGCCGGGGCGGCAGCACCTACTTTTTCCAGCACCGGCAGAGGCCGGGCAAACACATCTTCATGTGATAAGAAAATCGACTTCATACTTTTCCTTCTCCTCACTGGGTCTGACATAGATCACCCGTCCGCCCTTGGGATGGATGGGCATGGTGCCGTACACCACCCAGACCGCATGGCAGGTCTGTTCGGGCATCTCGGCATATCCGTCGGTAAAAATGATCTGGTTTTCGGCGTCACCGGTAAAGGCATTGATGGCCACGGTGAAATCTGTACCGCCGCTTCCCTGCAGCGTCAGATGTTCAATATCTTCCTCGGTATACACATCCTGAAACCCGTAAAACCGGGTATCGAAGCATCCCACACGCACCACGGCGTCCTGCCGCAGCAGCGCCTTGACCGCACGCACGAACCAGCGCAGCAGCGCAGCGTCCACGGAGGCGCTGGTGTCCAGCAGGATCTCCGCCCGGGCCACAGGGTACGGCCGGAAATCGTAACGGATCAGGCCGTCCCGGATGGTACCGCCGGGGAACCAGTCAAAATCCACCTGCATGCTGGGTTCCAGCATTTCCGCCAGACCCGCCACTGCGGCAGCCAGACCGGGATCGTCCAGCGAGATCTCCTGACTGCGGCCCTCTTCGGCCTTGCTGTGGACCACCTGCACCGAGGGGTCGTCCTGCGTTTCCGGCGGCACATCGCTCAGCTCTTCGCTTTCGGCCCGGGCCAGCAGCACCTCGTACATCTCCTCGGCGCTGAGGGTAGAGCCGCCCCGCAGCAGCGCTGCATCGGTGGGGACCTGAAATCCCTCATCCCGCAGCATGGCGTCTGCCACCGCATCGCAGGCCCGTTTCCACACCAAAAGATCCCGGTCACCCCGGCGGGCGTAGTGAGCCAGCTGCAGGTGCAGCAGCTGCCGTGCCATATAAAAGCAGCGGCTTTCCCGGCTGCGGCGTGTCATGGCGTCGTCGTTATAATAGATCACTGCGCCGTCGTTGTCCGTCAGCGTCACGGCATCGCTGCTTTGAAACCGCAGCAAGCGGATCCGCTCGGTCCACAAAGGAAACCGCTCTGCCAGATCGCCCCGTACTTCCTGTATATCCACGCCCTCACTGCCTTTCCGCATTCTTTTCCTATTTTATCAGCATATCATCAAAGATTCCGCCGGTCAAGACGATTGCGCAGCGGAATATGCTGCAAAAAAACACCGCCTTTTCGAAAAAGGCGGTGTTTTCTGCGGTTAAATCTTGATGCCGTCACACTTGACGGAAGCAAAGATCCAAAATTTCTTCAGGCTGAACGTCACTTCCTCCTGGATCTGCAGCGGATAGGGCGGCAGCAGCACCTCGCCCACCTCGGTGGTGACGGTGCGATAGCGTTTCTCCTTGAGGAACTTCTCCTTCTGGTTGGGATGGGGCAGGTAGATATGCAGCTCCACCACCTCCAGATCGGTGTTATTGATCTCCACCAACTCCACCAGAATGGTGTGGTTCTTCTTTTTATTCATGTACTCGATCAGCTCGGGGGTATAATGGATCGTCATAAGCGGCTCCTTTGTTCATGTTTTATTCTGCCGGGATGCCGTAAGCCTCCAGCACGGCACGCACGGTTTCCAGCGAGTTGCGCAGGTGGGATTTGACCACAGCCAGCGGCGGGTCGGCCAGCCGGGTATCGGTCGGGAAGGGACGGCGGCTGCTCAGGCCGCTGTTGGCCGGGCGAAGCTGTCCGTCGCATTCCAGCGTCATGGGCCCGTCGAAGCCGATCTCCTGCAGGGCATGCATCACCGCATCCACGTTCATGGTGCCCATAAGCGGCAGAATATGATCGTCGATGACGCCGTAGTTGTCGTTGAAGTGGATGGCCTTCATGTGCTTGCCCAGATCCAGGATCTGCTGATACTGGGGGCCTTCCAGATTGGCGTGGCCCGTATCCCAGCAGGCCTGCACCAGCGGGTGATTGAAATATTCGCAGAATTCTGCCAGAGATGCGCCGGTAAAGAAGTAATAGTACCCCTTACGATAGCAGCTGGCGGAGTTTTCCAGACACAATGTCACGTTGTTGGCTTCCAGCGTGGGAAGCAGCTTGCGGACAAAAGCGGCATTGGCCTCAAAGAATTCTTCCTTTCCCATCCCCGGCAGCGCACCGGCGTGGATCACCGCCAGAGGAATGTCCAGCATGCCGCACACCTCTACGCAGCGGATATTCTTCGCCAGTAAGCCCTCATCCCGCAGGGGATCTCCCGAGGGCAGATGGGACTGCACAAACGAGACACCCGTCTCGTCCCGGAAACGCAGCAGGCTCGCCACTTCCTCTTTCCAGTCCGGCAGCAGAAAGCGGGAGTCCGGCCGGTTTTCCCGGAAGAAGGACAGGTCGATCCCGGTAAAGCCCGCCTCGTGCAGGCATTTGGCCCGGTCAGCATGGGCCGGGAAAAATCTTGCCACCTCTGCCGTGGTGTTGGCGATCTTCATAGTCGTGCACCTCCGTGACCGATCGTTGCTCTTTATTATATCCATTCGCACAGCGTTGTGCAAGCGACAGTTTTCTCTTCACGATATTTGCCAAGTTTTCCTATGCGGCAAACAACCATTACCACACCTTCTGTCCGGTATTGAAAATTCGTGCTTTACTTATCTCCTTCCTTTCAGTATAATATAATATGTTGGATTGCGTGTCCAATAATATAGGTAAGTATTATATAACCGGAGGGTTTTGATATGGGTAATTGTGCAATTGTTGGTATCAACTGGGGCGACGAGGGCAAGGGCCGCATGGTGGACCTGCTGACCCAGGACTACGATGTAGTCGTCCGCTATCAGGGCGGCGGCAACGCCGGTCACACGGTGGTCAACGAGCTGGGCAAGTTCGCCCTGCATCTGCTGCCTTCCGGTATTTTCCGCAAGGGTGTGGTGAACATCCTGGGCAACGGCGTGGCACTGGACTGCGAGAACCTGTGGATCGAGATGCAGGACGTGATGAGCCAGGGTGTGCCTCTGACTCCCGAAAACCTGATGATCTCCGACCGTGCCTCTCTGCTGCTGCCCTGGCACCGTGATCTGGACTCCCTGGAGGAGGCCCGTCTGGCCGACAAGAAGTACGGCTCCACCAAGCAGGGCATCGCCCCCTTCTATTCCGACAAGTACCAGAAGAAGACCGTCATGGCCGGCGAGCTGCTGTACCCCGAGTACCTGAAGGCCCATCTGGCCGACATTCTGGAGTGGAAGAACCTGACGCTGGACCGTGTGTACGGCGCCAAGACCTACACGCTGGATGAGATCATGGCCTGGATCGACGATTTCGGCGCCAAGATCCGCCCCTATGTCCGTGACACCGGTGCTTTCCTGCGCCAGGCACAGGCCGAGGGCAAGAGCATCCTGTTCGAGGCGCAGTTGGGCGCTCTGCGTGATCTGGACTATGGTATCTATCCCTACACCACTTCCTCCAACACCATCGCCGCTTTCGCTCCCGTGGGCAGCGGCCTGCCTACCGCCCGTATCGACGAGGTCGTGGGCGTGGTGAAGGCCTACTCCTCCTGCGTGGGCGAGGGTCCCTTCCCTTGCGAGTGGTTCGGTCCCGAGGCCGAGAAGCTGCGTGAGGCCGGCGCCGAGTATGGTGCCAAGACCGGCCGTCCCCGCCGTGTGGGCCCCATCGACATCGTGGCCACCCGCTACGGTGTGCAGATGCAGTCCGCCACCAACATCGCCCTGACCAAGCTGGATGTGCTGAGCTATATGGACAAGATCCCCGTCTGCACCCGCTACGAGATCAATGGCGTCGAGACCGACGAGTTCCCCTTCCCCACCCTGCAGAATATTGCCAAGCCCGTCATCGAGTATCTGGACGGCTGGATGTGCGACATCTCCAAGATCACCGAGTGGGACAAGCTGCCCGCCGCCGCCCAGCGCTACGTGGAGTATGTGGAGCAGGCCATCGGCTGCCACATCGGCTATGTGTCTGTCGGCCCCGAGCGTGACAGCATCATCCTGCGCTAACCATCGCTTTGACGAAAGGACGGTCCCCTTATGGCAAAAGACCGCTATGAATCCCCTCTGTCCTCCCGCTACGCCTCGACATACATGCTGCAGCTGTTCTCTCAGCAGGAGCGTATCCACGTCTGGCGTCAGCTGTGGGTAGAACTGGCCCGGGCCGAACACGAGCTGGGCCTGCCCATCACCGCCGAGCAGGTGGCCGAGCTGGAGGCCCACACCGAGGACATCGACTTTGAAGTTGCCGCCGCCCGGGAAAAGGACGTGCGCCACGATGTAATGGCGCACGTCTACACCTACGGCAAGGTGGCGCCCTCTGCCGCCGGCATCATCCATCTGGGTGCCACCAGCTGCTACGTCACCGACAACTCCGATCTGGTGATCTACCGCAAGGGCCTTCGCTATCTGCGCCGTGAGCTGCTGGCCGTGATGCAGAATCTGGCCGACTTCGCTCTGCGCTACAAGGATACCGCCACGCTGGGCTACACCCACTATCAGCCCGCCCAGCCCGTCACCGTGGGCAAGCGTGCCACCCTCTGGCTGCAGGATTTCCTGGCCGATCTGGAGGAGTTGGATTTTGTCATCGACAACCTGCGCTTCCTGGGCTGCCGTGGTACCACCGGCACCGAAGCCAGCTTCATGGAGCTGTTTGAAGGCGACGGCGAGAAGATCGACGAGATGAACCGCCGCATCAGTGCCGCTTTCGGTTTCGACAAATGCTTTGACGTCTGCGGCCAGACCTATCCCCGCAAGGTAGACAGTCGCATCCTCAACGTGCTCAGTTCCATTGCCCAGAGCGCCTACCGCATGGCCAACGACATCCGTCTGCTGCAGCATGACCGTCAGGTGGAAGAGCCTTTTGAGAAAAACCAGATCGGCTCCTCCGCCATGGCCTACAAGCGCAACCCCATGCGCTGCGAGCGCATCTGCTCTTTGAGCCGCTATCTCATGGCCGACGCACTCAACGCCCCCATGACCGCCTCCACCCAGTGGATGGAGCGCACACTGGATGACTCGGCCAACCGCCGTATTTCCATGCCCGAGGGCTTCCTGTGTGCCGACGCCGTGCTGCGCCTGTGCCGCAACGTCACCGACGGACTGCATGTGAACGAAAAGATCGTGGAGCGCACCTGCCGGGAGTACATGCCCTTCATCGCCACGGAGAACCTGATGATGGAAGGCGTGAAGCGCGGCGGCGACCGTCAGGAGCTGCACGAGATCGTGCGGGAGTGCTCCATGGCCGCCACTGCCCGGATGAAGGAAGGCGAAAGCTGCGATCTCCTCAGCCGCCTGGCTGCCACCGGCGCTTTCTCCATGACGGAGGAAGAGATGGCCGCCGTGCTGGATCCCCAACTCTACACCGGCCGCTGCGGTGAGCAGGTGGAGCGCTTTGTGGAGCGCATCCGCCCCCTCTTCGCTGAAGCCAGCACCGCCGGCGAGGACATCAGCCTGTAACTTAACGAGATAAAAAAAGACCTGTTTCCCGAGGGAAACAGGTCTTTTTTTATCTCTTTCTCCGGCCTGCGGCGGCAGGGATGCCCAGTTCTGTGCGGTACTTGGCCACGGCACGGCGGGAGATCTCCACGCCCTGCTCAGCCAGCAAGCGGCACAGCTTTTCGTCACTGAGGGGGTGGGCGCCGTCCTCGTCACGAATCAGCAGCAGCAGCTTTTGCTGCACCGCCTGACGGGATACGCCGCCGGCCGGCAGCGAGAAGAAATACCGCAGCGGATAGGTGCCCTGCCGGCACTGCAGATACTTCCCCTGCACGCAGCGGCTCACGGTGGAGGGATGCAGCGCCAGTTCCGCCGCCAGCTCCCGCAGCGTCAGGGGCAACAGCTCCCGGCTCTCTCCCTCAAAAAAGGTTTTCTGGTGCTGCAGCACCGCTTCGGCACAGCGGCGCAGCGTAGCGCCTCGCTGCGACAGGCTGTACAGCAGGCTGTTGGCCTGCCGCATTTTCTGCCGCAGATAGGCTGCCGTTTCGACATCCGGTTTGCTTTCGATCAGCTTGCTGTAGTAGGGACTGATCAGCAGCCGGGGCAGATAGTACTCGTTCAGCAGCACCTCATAGCCGTCGTCCAGTTCCACCACAAAGACATCCGGGCGCACATATTCCGTCTGCTCCGCAGGCTGAAAGGCTCGGCCGGGATGGGGGTCCAATCCGGCGATCCGCTCTTCGGCGGCCCGGATCTCTTTTTCGCTGACGCCCAGCAGCCGGGACAGCGCATTGTATTGGCGCTTTCCCAGCCGGGACAGGTGCTTTTTCACAATGGTCAGCACCGTCCGGTCCTTCTCACCCTGCCGCTGCAGCTGCAGCAGCAGACATTCGCTCAGATTCCGGGCTGCCACACCGGCCGGCTCCAGCGACTGCAGCACCGCCACCGCCCGGTCCACCAGTGTCTGCGGGATCTCCAGCTCCCGCAGACTGTCCATATCCTCCTGCTGCAGGTAGCCGTCCTCATCCACCAGCTCCGCCAGATACCGGCACAGAGCCAGCAGCTGACGCTCCAGGCCCAGTCGCTCCAGCTGATCGCGCAGGAATGCCGACAGGCTTTCCAGCTCCCGGTCCACAGCACCACGCTCCGCCACCACACCGCCGCCCGGACTGATGCCCGCATCCAGCCAGCTGGCCCGGCTGCGCAGCTGTCGGTATTCGTCAAAGAGGTCGGCCGCCTCTTCCCGCTCCAGCACAGGGTTTTCCTCCGCAGCCTTGGCGATGTACTCCAGCAGTTCCTGCGAGTTCATCTGCAGCACTTCCATGGACTGCACCATCTGGGGCGTGAGACGCAGCTCCTGCCGCAGTTTCTGTTCCAGCGTGACATTCACTTTCTCCGGCATCGATGCGCCTCCTCTCCCCCGTTTTTTATCAGTATAACACAGATCCTGCCGAATTTACACAGTTTTTTGCGAAACAGTTGATGGCAGAAAAGTTCTGTGGTAAAATATAATTGTTGTTTTATCGTCTTCCCCCGATAGATCATTTCACGCATTGCAAGGAGTTATCCATGAACTACAAAATGGTCATTCACACCGTGGGACAGGTGGTACTGCTGGAAGCCGCCATGCTGGTGCTTCCTCTGCTTGTCTCCTTTTATTACGGCGACGGCTGCGCTCTGCCTTTTTTACAGACCATCGCCATTGCGCTGGCTGTCGGCGGCAGCCTGACGCTGCTGTGCCGCCCGAAGAATCACAATGTTTTTGCCCGGGAAGGTTTCTCCATCGTCTCCTTCTCCTGGCTGCTGCTGTCCGCCATCGGTGCGCTGCCTTTCGTTTTCAGCGGCGATATTCCCGCCTATGTAGACGCTTTTTTTGAGACTGTCAGCGGCTTTACCACCACCGGCGCTTCCATCCTGACGGATGTGGAGGCCATGCATCGGAGCAATCTCTTCTGGCGCAGCTTCACCCACTGGGTCGGCGGCATGGGCGTTCTGGTGCTGGTGACCATCATTGCCGACAAGCTGCCGGAGCGGTCCATGAACATTCTCAAGGCCGAGATGCCCGGCCCCATCGTGGGCAAGCTGGTGCCCAAAACCAAGGACACCTCCCGCATCCTCTACCTGATCTATCTGGGCATCACCGTGCTGGTCGCAGTACTGCTGGTCATCGGCGGTATGCCTCTGTTTGAAAGCGTGGTCCACGCCTTCGGCACGGCCGGTACCGGCGGTTTCGGCGTCAAGAGCGACAGCATCGCCGGCTACAGTCCCTATCTGCAATGGGTCATCACCTTCGGTATGCTGGCCTTCGGCGTCAACTTCAACATCTACTTCCTGCTGCTTCTGCGCCGTTTCGGCGTTGCCCTGCGCAGCACGGAGCTGTGGACCTACCTCGGCATTGTGACCGCCAGCGTGCTGGCCATCACCGTCAACATCGCCTCCCTGTATGAAACGGCGGGTGACAGTCTGCGCTACGCCGCTTTCCAGGTGGCCTCCGTTGTCACCACCACCGGCTACGCCACCACCGACTTCAACCTGTGGCCGGAGTTTTCCAAAGCCATTTTGTTCCTGCTGATGTTTATGGGCGCCTGTGCCGGCTCTACCGGCGGCGGCCTGAAGGTCAGCCGTGTTGTCATCCTGGCCCAGATGATCCGCGCCGAGGTGCGGCGCATGGTCCACCCCCGGGCCGTCAGCGTGGTGCGCTACGAGGGCAACACCGTGGACAAGGAGACCCAGACCGGCACCGCCACCTACTTTGCTCTGTATTCTCTGTGTATCGTGGCCACCTATCTGCTGATCTCCTTTGACCCATTCAGCTTTGAGACCCATTTTTCCGCCGCCGTGGCCTGCTTTAACAACATCGGCCCCGGCTTCGACGTCGTGGGTCCCACCGGCAGCTTTGTCGACTACTCCGACTTCTCCAAGATCGTGCTGTCCTTTGCCATGCTGCTGGGCCGTCTGGAGATCTTCCCCCTGCTGCTGACCTTTATTCCCGCCGGTTGGCACAGAAGATAACGCACTTCCCCCAAAAAGAGCAAAAAGGAACGCATCCGAGAGGATGCGTTCCTTTTTTGTCATTTTAACCGTAGCCGCCGGTCTGCACAATCCAATTCCTACCACCGGTGCGGGTCAGTATCAACTTATAATTCTCATAAACACTGTTCGGGTTCAGCGGACCGACTCTGCCATCCGTTTCAAAAGAACAGATCAGAATGATGCATTCGTCCGCCTTGTACTGGGCCGCCCATTCCTTCTGCTCGGAGCGGGTTTCGTCACCGGCATAGCCCATTTCGATCAATGTGCAGCCGTCAAATTCCCGTCGGAACTCTTTCAGCGCTACGTCGAAGGCTTCCTCGATGTCCTCCTCCGTATAGATTTCGGACTTTTCTCCGATTCTTACGAAGGTCTGGCTGCAGCCCGTCAGGCTCAGCACCAGCAGCACTGCCAGCAGCAGCGTTACAAGCTTCTTCATGGCGCCCCCCTTACCAGCCGTACTTTTCGGCATAGGCCGGGTCTACCTGAAAGAGGGTGGCGCTGTCCAGACCCAGCTCGTTGAGCACCTTGATCAGCTCCTTGAAGTCGGGGCGGATGCGATCCAGCCACACGCCGTTGTTCTCGCACTCCAGTTCAATATACACGGCGCACTCAGGCCAAGTTTCCTTATCGTTCATGGCAAAGGGTTCCTGACTACCGGCACCGTTGGCAAGGTCAATCAGCACGGCGTCGTAGATGCGCTGAGCATCCTCGGCGCTGATCTGCTGGTTATGGTCCGCATAGCGGCTGGAAATATAACCGCCGCGGAACTTGAGATCCTCCAAGCCGTCTTTCCCGTTAAGGGTGTTGCGATAGCGGACTTCCTCGCAGTTGATGACCCTCGACAGCGCCTGCGTGATGGCGTCGCTTTCCATCGCCGCCGGCAGGGACAGGGTATAGCGGCGGCGGAAGATGGTTCCGTCCTCCATCTCATACTCCAAATTGATGCCGTAATTGCCTTCCAGCTCCACCGGCACACGACCCTCGGCTGCCACCACCTTGTGCAGGGCCAGAATGGCGTCGATGGTGTCGCTCTGGGACAGACCGCTGCTGTAAACATCCTCCATGTAGATGTTCAGCTCCACAGACTCGATCTTCTCACGGTCAGGCAGGCGCTGTTCGTAGCCGGTGATATCCATTTTGGCACCGATGCCCACCAGCACCAGCACCACAGCCACGGCGATGGCGCCGGGCCAGCCCTTGCGGAACACACGGAAGGACTTGCGGATCAGCATCTCCACAGCGAAGTAGCACAGGATGCCCATCAGCACAAAGCAGATCAGCAGCACCGCCAGATTTTGCTCGTCGCTGTTGACCGTCAGTATGCTGTAGAGGCCAAGACCCAGCGCCAGACCGCCCAGCAGAGCCACAGTGTAGCGGAAGATGGGACGGGCCCAAGCAAAGGCCACCGGATCACCGGCAGATTCGCTGGCGCGGCGGGTATACAGGAAGTAGGACACAGCCAGCAGCACCAGACCGAAGAAAGTATAGATGGCCAGCGGGCCCACGGCCTCGGGGTTCAGTTCCCGGGGAAGGCGGACAGCATCCACCACACCGATGCTGCCGTTATAGATGCTGGCCGTATCATTCACGACCTCCACCGGCACAGGGCGGAAGTTATCGCCCAGCGTTTGGCCCAGCGTATACACCGGGGTCAGCCAGCGGGTCACGGCAGGCCAGCCGTAGGAATTGGCGTAGCCGAAGTAAAACAGCTGGCCCAGCAGGCGCAGCAGCTGCGTCACCATGAAGGCGAGGCTGTTCAGCACGGCGTACAGCACCGGAGCTGCCAGCAGCCAGCCGGTAACCATACAGCACAGGATCCCCAAAGACAGGAAGAACAGTTCCTGCAGCGTACACACCAGCAGCCACAGAGCGATCGCTTTGAAGGCCACATCGCCAAAGATCGCCTGCTCCACTACTGTCAGCACCGCCACCAGCAGCTTGCCGGCCGTCAACATACCCATGACGGACACCACGTGGGACACAAACTGTGCGCCCCGGCTCACCGGCAGGGCGTGCATCAGACCCACGCTGCGGCTGTTCATCAGGTAGGAAAACACCGCCATGGAGAACAGGCCGCCGAAGATCACAGCCATGATCAGACCGGCAAACATCATATCGTAGAGATAGTCGCCGGGATAGAAACCGGGGTTGCCAAACCGGAGGCCCTGATCCACCCACTGGTACACCGGCAGCAGAATGATCCAAACAGCGGTGTAGAGGAACAGCAGAGGCCAGAACCGCTTTACATCGGTTCGGATCAGCGTTTTGTTAAAGCACGATGTCGCGGACCGCATAGTCAGCACCTCCCATCTCGTAGATAAAGATCTCCTCCAGCGTCAGGGGAATCGCCTCCAGCAGCAGAGGCTCTGTGATCTGCATGCGGCGGCAGATGGTCTCGGCATTGCCCCGCATGATATAAGTGTACACTCGGCCCACCCGGGAGCGGTGCAGCACCTGCAGCTCGGCAGGCAGGACGGGCTCTTCCTCGCTTTGGTAAGCCACCTGCAGCTTCACCGTGTTGTCCTGCAGGTCACTGAGGCTGCGTTCCAGCAGCACCTTGCCCTTGTTCATGATGCCCACATGATCGCACACATCCTCCAGCTCCCGGAGGTTATGGCTGGACACCAGCACGGTGGTCCCCCGCTCAGCCACATCGCCCAGCAGCAGCGACCACACCTGACGGCGCATGACAGGATCCAGGCCGTCCACAGGCTCATCCAGGATAAGATACTCCGGCATACAGCACATGGTCAGCCAGAAGGCGGCCTGCTTCTGCATACCCTTGGACATGCGGCGGATCATCTGCTTGTCGTTCAGGGGGAAGACCTGCTTCATCTTCTCGTACCGCTCCCAGTTGAAGGCAGGGTACATGCCGGCGTACAGCTTGGCCATCTCGGCGATGGACGCCTGCGGGAAATAGTACCAGTCGTCGCCGATGACTGCCAGACGCTGCTTCACGGTGGGATTTTCGTAGACGGGCTCGCCGTCCAGCAGGATCTCACCGCTGTCAGGACGATACACGCCGGTAAAATGACGGATAATGGTGGACTTGCCGGCGCCGTTAGGGCCTACCAGACCGTAGACCGTGCCCTTAGGCACTGTCAGCGTGGCCTCATCCAGCGCACGGAAGCCGTCAAAAGTTTTTACGATGTTCTTTGCTTCCAGCATCAGTTATCTCCTCCTTCCCAAAGGGCGGCCCACTCCGCAGCCGTCATGCCCAGACTGCGCAGCTCGTCGCGCAGCGGGCCCACTTTTGCCTCCAGTTCGGCACGGCGCAGGGCATGCTGCTCCTGCAGCTCTGCCACAAAGGTGCCCTTGCCGGACACCGACAGGATATAGCCCTCCGCCTCCAGCTGGGTATAGGCCCGCTGGATGGTGTTGGGATTGATGGCCAACTCCACCGCCAGCGCACGGACGCTGGGCAGCTTGTCGCCGGGTCGGAGCATCCCGGTGACCATCAGCTTTCGCAGGCCGTCGCGGACCTGCTCGTAGATCGGGCGGTTATCCCGATAGTCCAGATGGATCATGCGACTGTCACTTCCTTTCAAGTGTACTAATCGTATTAGTACACTTACCGTACCATATCCCACGGCCCCTGTCAAGCGGTTGGAGGCGATTCAATTTTTAAGATTTGATGAACTTTTTCTTTCGCATGGCAGGCCGGGCTTCCGGGCATACTTTTCATATTCTAATGGAAAGGGAGAATCTTTATGCACGCAACCGTCAACCGTCAGGCCTGCATCCGCTGCGGTCTTTGCCCCAGTCTCTGCCCGGAGGTATTTATCCTGCCCGAAGGCGAAACAGCGCAGGTCATTGCCGATCCCGTTCCCGGCCGCTGCCTTGTGGCGGCACAGGGCGCCGCCGACAGCTGCCCCACGGCGGCCATCAGCCTCCATTGAACATCTTCCGGGAAAAAAAGCGGGATTTTCTCAGAAAAACTGCCGTTTTTTTGAAAATTCTTCTTTACAAACGAGAAAAACTGTGATATCCTTCTTGGGCGTGCGAATGTGCGCTATATCTCGCCCCTGACCTTAGTAGCGAGGACCTTCACCATCCCGTTACCCAGACAGCGGGCAACATTTTAAGAAAGGTGGAAACACACTATGATGCTGAAAGATCAGAAGACCTCTATCATCGAGGCCAACCGTACCCATGAGACCGACACCGGTTCCCCCGAGGTCCAGGTCGCTATCCTGACCGAGCGTATCAACCAGCTGACCGCTCACCTGAAGGTTCATCCCCATGACTTCCACAGCCGTCGTGGTATGCAGATGATGATCGGTAAGCGCCGTCGTCTGCTGGACTATCTGGCCAAGAAGGACATCGAGCGTTATCGTGCCCTGATCGCCAAGCTGGGTCTGCGTAAGTAAGCGAAAACAGGGTGGTGTGCTGGGCGCACCACCCTTCTTTCACATTTTTACACCCGTTGTATGAGGAGCCATACTAAGCCTTTAGCAGTTGAAAATGGGCCAAAAATCGCACTTTTGACCTGATTTCAAGTGCTAAATGGTGGGCTCCGCATACGCTGAATATATTAGAAAAGGAGTATTTGCAAATGTCTACCATCATTACTAAAAGACAGTTTAACCAGTACCGCAAGTACGAGATGGAGCTGGCAGGCCGTCCTCTGAGCCTGGAAGTGGGCAAGCTGGCTGAGCTGGCCAACGCCTCTGTCATGGTCACCTATGGCGAGACCTCCGTGCTGTGCTGCGTCACCGCCGCTCCCCGTCCCCGCGACGGCATCGATTTCTTCCCCCTGAGCGTTGACTTCGAAGAGAAGCTGTACGCTGTGGGCCGCATCCCTGGCAGCTTCAACCGCCGCGAGGGTCGTCCCGGCGAGAAGGGCATCCTGACCGCCCGTGTCATCGACCGTCCCATCCGCCCCCTGTTCCCCGGCGATTTCCGCAACGACGTGTCCGTGATGTGCACCGTCATGAGCGTGGATCACGACTGCTCCCCCGAGATCGCTGCCCTGATCGGCACCTCCGCCGCTCTGGCCATCTCCGACATTCCCTGGAACGGCCCCGTGGGCGCCCTGAAGGTCGGCCTGGTGGACGGCAAGCTGGTCTTCAACCCCAACGCCGAGGAGCGCAAGGTCAGCGATCTGGATGTGACCGTGGTCTCCACCGGTAAGAAGGTTGTGATGATCGAGGCCGGTGCCAACGAGGTTCCCAACGACGTGATGTTCGAGGCCATCCAGCAGGCCCACGAGGAGAACCAGAAGCAGATCGCCCTCATCAACCAGATGGTCAGCGAGATCGGCAAGGCTAAGTTCGACTATCCCCACGCCGACTTCAACCAGGAGCTGTTTGACAAGATCGTTGCCGAGTTCATGGACGAGGCCCGTGCCGCCATGGATACCGACGACAAGAACGTCCGTGAGCAGCGCTGGAACGCCATGATCGAAAAGTGGCACGAGCGTTATCTGGAAGAGTATCCCGAGATGGATCAGTATCTGGAGGAGTTCACCTACAAGTTCCAGAAGAAGATCGTCAAGGCCTGGCTGCTGGAAGGTCACCGTGTTGACGGCCGCGCCAAGAACGAGATCCGTCCTCTGGACGCCGAGGTGGGCGTTCTGCCTCGTGTCCACGGCTCCGGCCTGTTCACCCGTGGCCAGACCCAGGTTCTGTCTGTGGCTACTCTGGACACTCTGTCCGCCAACCAGAAGCTGGACACCATCTGGGAAGAGACCGAGAAGCGCTATATGCACCACTACAACTTCCCCGGCTACTCTGTGGGCGAGGCCAAGGCTGCCCGCAGCCCCGGCCGTCGTGAGATCGGTCACGGCGCTCTGGCTGAGCGTGCTCTGCTGCCCGTGATCCCCTCCGTCGAGGAGTTCCCCTATGCCATCCGTGTTGTGTCCGAGGTCGTGTCCTCCAACGGTTCCACCTCTCAGGGCTCCATCTGCGGCAGCACTCTGGCTCTGATGGACGCCGGCGTGCCCATCAAGGCTCCCGTTGCCGGTATCTCCTGCGGTCTGATCCAGGATGACGACGGCAGCTTCACCACCTTCATCGACATCCAGGGCGTGGAAGACTTCCACGGCGAGATGGACTTCAAGGTGGCCGGTACCAAGAAGGGTATCACCGCCATTCAGATGGACCTGAAGAACGACGGTCTGACCATGGCGATCATCAAGGAAGCTCTGGACACCACTTACGATGCCCGTGTGCAGATCCTGGACCAGATCATGCTGCCCTGCATCGCTGAGCCCCGTCCCGAGGTCAGCAAGTATGCTCCCAAGATGCTCACCATGCACATCGATCCCGACAAGATCCGTGAGGTCATCGGTAAGGGCGGCAGCGTGATCCAGAAGATCGTTGCCGAGTCCGGCGCCAAGATCGACATCGACGATGACGGTACCATCCACATCGCTTCCCCCGATGCCGAGAGCTGCGCCATCGCCAAGAAGTGCATCGATGAGATCGTGTTCGTGCCCGAGGTGGGCGCTCTGTACTACGGCCGTGTCGTCAGCTACCTGACCAGCAAGCGTGACGGTGCTCAGATGGGCGCTTTCATCGAGCTGGCTCCCGGTAAGGACGGCCTGTGCCACATCCGTGATCTGGAGTTCAAGCGCACCGAGAAGGTGGAAGACGTGCTGAAGATCGGCGACATGACCTGGGTCAAGGTCATCGAGATCGACGAGAAGGGCCGTGTGAACCTGAGCCGCAAGGAAGCCCTGCGCGAGGTCGAGGCCAAGATCGCTGCCGGCGAGATCGTCAAGTAATTTATCTCAAAAGCATAACAAAATCCCCGAAACCGTCTGGTTTCGGGGATTTTTATTGTTCAAATTCACTTGCAGAGATAGGAGAACCAGCCCTCGCTGGACCGCTCCTCCACGATCTCCCAGCCGGCGTCACGCAGCTTCTGCGCCACTTCCTCGGCACGGGTATCGATGATGCCGGAGGTAAGGAAATAGCCGCCCTCCTTCAGGAAGGGCCGCACCTGCGGGGCAAGGCCGGTGATGACATCCGAGACGATGTTGGCCACGATGATGTCGTACTGATCGTCCATCTCCTTGCGTAGCTGCTTGTCCGACAGCACATCGCCCCAGCGGACGGTATACTTATCCTTGCCGATGCCGTTGAGGGCGGCGTTTTCATAGGCCACGTCCACGCACTTTTCGTCGATATCGCAGGCGAAGGCGTGGTCGGCACCCAGCAGCAATGCGGCGATAGAGAGGATACCGCTGCCGCAGCCCAGATCCAGCACACGCTGGCCGGCGGTCACGTGCTTTTCCAGCGCCGTGAGGCACAGGCGGGTGGTGGCATGGCTGCCGGTACCGAAAGTGAGGCCGGGATTGAGGATCAGGGCAATGCGGCCCTCGGTGTTGGCACTCTCCCATTCCGGCACCACGATGAGCCGCTCGCCGATCTCCATGGGTTTATAGAACTGCTTCCAGTTATTCTCCCAGTCAGCGTCGTCCACCTGCGCCATGGTCATCAGGAGACTGCCGCAGTCGCTGCGCTGCTTTTTCAGCTCCGCCAGCGCCAGGCGGACTTTCGCCACCGTGTCCATACCCTCGTCGTTGGCTTCCACATAGAAGGTGATGCGGCAGATGCCCCGCTTGGCCTCCATCAGATCCTCGTCCACATAGTCCCAGTACTGGTGGTTATGCTCCAGAAAGTCGTGGAAGTCTCCCTCGTCCTCGATGATGAGGCCGGTGACGCCCAGGCCTTCCACCAGATCGCTGACGGGAGTCAAGCCCACGGGGGTGGTATCAATTTTCAATTCCAGCCACTGCATAACGGTGACCTCCTTGTCATGTTATCTGTGTTCGCCACGGAAGAACAGGCCCAGCGTACCCATGCCGGTATGGGCGCCGATGACGGGGCCGATGAACTCTGCCCGAATATCGGTGACGCCGAAGCGCTCACGCAGCAGCTTGCTGATAAACTCCACACTCTCCGGGCAGTTGGCATGGCAGATCAGCACCGTCTGGTCGGCCAACGGCGCCACGCCGGTCTCCTCCATCCGGTTGACCATCTCTGTCAGGGCAGCTTTCATGCCCCGGGCCTTGCTGACGCTCTCCAGCTTGCCTTCGTCGCTGACACGCAGGACGGGCTTGATATTCATCATGGTACCCACCAGAGCGGTAGCAGCACTGATGCGGCCGCCGCGCTTGAGCTGGTTCAAGTCGGCCACAGTAAACCAATGGCAGTTGTTCTGGATGGAGTCACGAACATACTGCGCCACCTCGGAAAGGCTCTTGCCCTTGGCTTTTTCCGCCACAGCTTCCATCACCAAGCGGCCCTGACCACGGGATGCAGAGAGGGAATCGATCACCTCGATGGTGGCCTCAGGGAACTCTGCACGCAGATCTTCAGCAGCAATGACACCGGACTGATATGTAGTGGACAGGCCGCTGGAAAAGGCGATGTAGAGGATATCCTTCCCCGCCGCCAAAATGGGCCGCATGGTATCGACAAAATCGCCTACGCTGACAGCAGAGGTTTTGCAGGCTGCACCAGCACTGACCCGGGCGAAAAATTCCGCACTGTCCAGTTCTGAATGGTCGGGGTAATTCACATAGGTGACGCCATCCAACTCATAGTGCAGAGGCACTACGGTCAAGTCCATTGCCTGCACTTCGGCAGCCGTCAGGTCGGCGCAGCTGTCGGTCATGATGATATATTCGCGCATAAATATTGCTCCTTCAAGAATAGTCGAAGTTATCATACCACTTTCTCAACAAAAAATAAAGAGAGTGTTGAAAAATTTAAAAGAAACTTCCAAGACATCTTACTTGCCCACACAGAAGCGGGAGAAAATGGTGGCCACCAGGTCTTCCCGGATGCTCTTTCCGTTCAGTTCGCCCAGCGCTTCCAGCGCCGCTTCTCCGTCCGTCAGCACTGCATCGGGAGTCAGGCCCAGTTCCAGCGCCTCACGGGCGGCGGACACGGCGCTCAGCGCTCGGCGGACGGCATCTGCCTGCCGGGCGTTGGTCAGCAGCTCGCCCCGGGGCGCATCACCCAGCGGGTACAGTTTCTCAATGGTTTGGGTCAACGCCTCCATCCCCGCACCGTTTTTGGCACACAGGGACACCACATGATCAAAGCGCATGCGCAGGGCTGTCTCATCCACGGCGCAGGGCAGGTCCGTCTTATTCAGCACGGCGATCACCTGCGGCACGGCGGCGGCCACGGCGACGGCCTCCTCGTCCTCTCCATCCAGCGCACGGGAGGTATCCAGCACCAGCAGTGCCAGCTCCGCCTGGGATGCCGCCTGCCGGCTGCGTTCCACACCGATGCGCTCCACGGTATCGCTGCTTTCCCGGATACCGGCAGTATCGCACAGCCGCAGCAGCACATGGCCCAGTGCCACCTTTTCCTCCACCGTGTCACGGGTGGTGCCGGCCACATCGGTGACGATGGCCCGGTCATAGCCCAGCAGCGCATTGAGGAGGGAGGATTTTCCCGCATTGGGCTTGCCCAGAATCACCGTGGGCAGGCCCTGCTTGAGGATGCGGCCACGGTCAAACGTGGCCAGCAGCGAGCGCAGCTTTTCCTCCGCCGCAGACAGGGTCACCACCATATCTTCCCGCTGCAGGTCCTCGATATCCTCATCGGGATAGTCCACCACGGCGTAAAACCGGGAAGTGATATCCATCAGCGCATCATAGATCTCCTGCACGCCACGGCTCAAAGCGCCGGAAAGCTGGGCCGCCGCATGATGGGCCTGCTCCGCTGTTTCGGCGTCGATCAAATCCACCACAGACTCCGCCTGCAGCAGGTCCATACGCCCGTTCAAAAAGGCCCGCTGGGTAAACTCGCCGCCTTTGGCTTGCCGGGCGCCGGCAGCAAACAGGCTCAGCAGCACTTCCTGCAGCACCACGGGCGAGCCGTGGCAATGGATCTCGGCGCAATCCTCGCCGGTATAGCTGCCCGGACCACGGAACAGCACCGCAAGACCGTTGTCGATGGCCTGTCCCTCCCGGTCCAGCACATCGCCCAGCACCATCACACGGTCCGGACGGGACGACATGCGGCGGCCCCTGGGGCGGAAAACCGTATCGAGAATTTTCACCGTATCCGGGCCGGTCAGACGCAGAATGCCGATGGCACTGGGCGCACGGGCGGTGGCAATGGCAGCAATGGTATCACTCATGGGAAACACCTCTCTTTTCCCGCATTTTACCACACTTTTTCCTCCATTTCCACCCAAAAGGGAAAGACCGCTGCAATTGCAGCGGTCTTTTATGCTGTTTATGCACCCTCGCCGCCCGTTCCGGGATCCGGGACGGGATCAGGCGTAGGCGTAGGATCCGGTGTGGGGGTAGGATCCGGCGTCGGCGTAGGATCGGGTGTCGGCGTAGGATCGGGCGTCGGCGTGGGATCCGGCGTGGGGGTAGGATCGGGCGTCGGCGTAGGATCCGGCGTGGGGGTCTCCTGCTTCTTGCCCACCAGAATGATCTGGTCACGGGAATCGTATTCACTGATATCCTCCAGCTTGCTGGAGATCAGCGTTCCGTCAGCGGCGTAGACATTGCGCCAGGTCTTGACGTAATAGCCGGTATAAGGCGTCTGCTCCACCTTGGTCTTGCCGGGAGCCAGTTCATCCGTTTCCTTATAAACGGTCTTGTAGGGATAGGTTGCCAACGTCTTGCTGACCACCTTCACATAAGTGTCATCCACCTTGGTGCCCACGATCTTCACCGTCAGGTTATAGCCGCTCCAGGAGGTGATGATCTTAATGGGGTAATCTGTATTGTTGCGGAACACATAGTCCACCGGCTTGGCAAACACCGTGGCATCGCAGCCAAACTTGATATAGCTGGGTGCATACTGGTGGTTATAGCGTCTGACGATCTCCAGGTTGGACAGGAGCGTTGCATAGTACAGATTGGAAGACACCTGGCACACACCGCCGCCATAGGAATCCACCGTCTTGCCGCCGATATAGGCCGGTGCCGGCAGATAGCCGCGAGCCTTGGTGGTGGGGCCGATCATGTCGATATAGCTGATGCTCTCACCGGGGTTGACCACCGTGCCGTTGACGGAGTTGGCTGCACGGCGCACATTCTTGATACGGTTGGACGTGCCGCTGACATAGGTGGTCACCGAGCCAAGGGTGTCACGGAACAGGACCTTCTCCAGTTCTTCGGTGGTCACCTTGGGAAATTCCACCGTGCCCTCCACCACGAATTCGGTGCCGGGTTCGGCAACATCCAGCGCAGCCAGCGCCTTGTCCAGATCAAAGGCGACACCCACACGGGACTGGGTGGGCTTCTTGTTCTTCTTGTCGTAGATGGCACTGGACATCTCGCCGCTCAGCTCTTCATGCAGGGCAGCCAGATCGATGGGCTTGGCAGTCACAGAGAGATACTCGCACTCCACGGGAGCCAGCGCTTCGCCATCCAGCATTTCCTTCAGTCCGGCCAGCAGCTTCACGGGGTCTACCTGCTTGCCATCGGCCGGCTTGGTCACATAGAAGCCATCGGTCTTGCTCTCATCGAAACGCCATGCGCCGTCCACCACGGTAAATTCCAGATCCACGCCCAGCTGCTCGGCTTTGGCACGCATGGTCTCTTCGTCCACCGTCCACGCAGGCAGCACCTGTGTGGGAGTGAACCAACTGTTGACCCAGTTCCAGGCGTTGACGAAAACGTTCTTATCACGACCGGCCTGATAGGCGGCCTCTGCCACGTCTTCCGCCGCAGCCGTCACGCCCAATTCCCGCAGCGAGACCTGACCCAGTTCTTCCCCGTCCATCATCAGGGGGATCTTGGTCCCATCCACCACGGTGCGCAGCCGTGCTTCCCAGCGGCCCTGCGCTTGCTCTTTGGTCAGGCCGCCCACATCCACGCCCAGCACGCTGGTGTCGTTGAAAATCGTATCGGACGTGGCCGCCACGGCGATGACCGCCGCACAGCCGCCAACCAAAACCGCTGCGATCACGCCCAACGTGATCCAGACAGCTTTCCTCTTCTTTTTGGGTTTCTCCAGACGGCTTCCCGCCGGCTTTTCTGCCGTTTCTTCCACGACAGCAGGCTCCGCAGCCTCGTTCTCCAAGGCCTCCTTGCGAATCTCTTCCATCTCGGCCCCTCCTTTTGCTTACTGGTTTTGCGGCGAACAACCACATATAGAATTAGTATAACGGTTCGGGGCCGAAAATACATTACAAATTCGTTACAACCGGCGATTTATGTCGCTTTTTCGGGATGCGGATCGTAAGGCGGATCTCTTCGTCCGTGTCGCTGCGTCCGATTTGGGCATCCACTCCCGCCCGGCGCATGATGCCCAGCCCACGCTCCACGCTGTTGAGGAAGAGGCGCACATCCTTAATAATGTAGGTTGCCCGCCCTTGCGGCGGCGTCTGCCGGTTTTGCTGCAGCAGCTGCTCCACATATTCCTCAGTCCGGGCTACATTATAGCCCCGGCGGGCGATCTCCTCCAAGGCGCACAGCTGCTGATGCTCGTCGCTGAGCCGCAGCAGCGCCCGGGCATGACGCTCGGAAAGTCCCTTTTGCCGCAGCGAGTCCCGCACCGCACGGCTCAGGCGCAGCAGGCGCAGCTTATTGGCCACCGCCGACTGGGATTTGCCGATTTTCTCCGCCGCCTGCTCCTGCGTCAGGTTGTAGGTAGTGATCAACCGGGCGATGGCCTCCGCCTCCTCCCAGCAGTCCAGATCCCGGCGCTGCAGGTTTTCCATCAGCGCCAGCAGGGCGGAGTCCTCCTCTCCTACCCGGGCCACCAAACAGGGGACCTGCCGCTCCCCTGCCAATTTTGCCGCCCGCAGCCGTCGCTCCCCCGCTATCAGCTCGTAGCCGGTCTCCGTGCGCCGCACCGTCAGCGGCTGCAGGATGCCGTAGCTGCGGATGCTGTCTGCCAGTTCTGCCAATCCCTGTTCCTCGAAGGTACGGCGGGGCTGATGAGGATTGGGCCGGATCTCCTCTACGCCCAGCCAGCGGACCCGGCGGGACAAAAATTCTCCCCTTTGCTTGACATTCATGCCACTTCCCTCCTTTTTCCTCCATTTTACTCCACCCGCCGGGGCGGAAGCCGTTGGAAGCTGTCGGGAAATCAAGATTTATTGTCAGCTTCTTTCTTCCCACTTCTTTTTTAATCGTGATTCGCAGACACGCAGCATCATTTCCATCATTTCTTCCGGCGAAGACTGCATCAGCAACCCAAGCTGACGATAAAATTCATACAACTCTTCTTCTACCTTCAGTTTAACATCTTTCATGTCGCCCCTCCTTTGTGGACCAGTTTCGGTCCCATTGTATCAAAAGAACCCTCTACAATCAAACTATAAATGGACCAATTCAGGTCCTTTTCGGGAGGGTCGGCGATGACGGAGCAAAAGGTGCGGCAGGATCAAATCCATATCGGCGGCAATATTCGCCGCATTCGCTTAGCAAAGCATATCGGGCAGACCGAACTGGTGCGGCAGCTGCAGCTGCTGGGTGTGGATATGACCCGGGAAACGCTGGTAAAAATCGAAAGAGGCACGCAGCATATCCGGGCTTCACAGCTGCAGGGAATTCGGGATGCGCTGCAAACCACCTATGACGAGTTACTTCGTCCACAAGAATGAAAAGCTGCCCGACGGGCAGCTTTTTACTTAAACAAATCTTAATTGGCCTCGCCTGCCAAAGACTGCTATAATAACAGCAGCTTAGAAAAATGGGGTGTTTGCTTGCATCTTCTGTTGTCCGATTCCGTGGTAGGCCTGTTTCTGCAGGTGCTGCCTGTTTCTTTATTGGTGGGCCTTGTTTTTTTCGCCGTCCGGCTGCACCGTCAGAAAAAGCAGCGCCGTTCCGTATCCCGGAACCGGGAGCTGCTGCTCTTTCTGTTCGTCTGCTATGTGACAGGGCTTGCCAATCTGGTGCTGGTACCGGCCAATTTCTGGAGAAGCTTCTGGTATCACATCTGCACCGGCGTCCCTGTCTGGGATCTGCCGGCGCTGTTTTCCGGGGGGTTCAACTTCCTCCCCACCTTTGTGCGGTACCTCACCGGCGAGCTTACGGGGGCGCCGGGGCGCTGGATCCTCACCATGCTGGCGGGGAATCTCCTCATGTTCGTACCCATGGGCGTCTTTCTTCCCCTGATCTTTCCCCGACTGCAGGGCGGGAAGATGGCCGCTGCGATCCTGCTGCTCCCGCTGGCCGTGGAGCTTTGGCAGCCCGTGGTAGGCCGCAGCTTCGACACGGACGATCTGCTGCTCAATACCCTGGGCATACTGGCGGGGTGGGCCATGGTCCGGCTGGTTCTTGGGAAAGGCAAACGATAAAAAAGACGGAGCGAAGCTCCGTCTTTTTCTTATTCCAGAATATTGGAGGTGATATAGTCCACACCCATGGCCACCAGTTTTTCGGCCCATACAGGATCGTCCACCGTCCAGCAGTTGACTTCCAGTCCCTCGGCGTGAAGGCCGTCGATCACTTCCTGCGTCAGCACCTTGTAGTAGCTGTCCAGGCCAAGCCGCTGCTCCACCAGCGTCTGCATCAGCTCCCGGGTCAGCTCCTTGGACGTCAGCCACTGCACCGGCTGCTGGGGCAGCAGTTCACGCAGGGTCAGGCAGTTGGTCAGCACAAAGGAGATAAAGATCACCCGATCCAGATAGTCATACTCCCGGATGATAGCCACGATCTCACGGATCTCCTCCTTATTGAAGGCGTTTTTCAGTTCCAGAACGCAGACTTTATCGTACTTCTTGCAGATATGAATGTATTCTGCCAGCAGAGGAATGCGGATATCCTGCCGCACGGTGGTGCCGTCCTTATCCGGCAGTACCAGATCCTTCACGGCGTCGTAGGGATTTTCTTCCACGTTGATATTGGCGGCACCACGGGTCACACGGGAGGTGGTCTCGTCGTGGATCACCACATATTTGCCGTCAGCGGTACGGTGGATATCCGTCTCAATGCCGAAATAGCTGCGGTTGCCGGCCGCCAGAAAAGCAGGCACGGTATTTTCACGTTCCAGGCCGCTGGCGCCACGGTGGGCCACCATTTTCACAGCGCCTTTGTTGATTTTAATGGTATCCATAGACGTTCTCTCCTTACCTTCGTTCCTTTTTCAGCTTGCGGATGTCTTCGCCGATAAAGAGCAGCAGCTCATACTCGCCCTCCAGACGGGACTGAATGGCATCACCGTAACGCTGGCCCAGCTGGTCCGGCACCAGATTGGTATTGATAATGGTCTTCTTGCCTTTGGCAAGGCGGGTATTCACCAGTTGATAAAATGCGCTCTGGACGAAGGCCGTCAGCATTTCCGTGCCCAGATCGTCCACGATCAGCAGATCGCAGTTGAGGTAGCGCTCCACATCGGCACCGCTGCCTGTGTCCTCATCACGGCGGAACTTCTCCGCCTCGAACTGAGCAAAAATGTGAGAGGCCGTATCATAGACCACGCTGTGACCGTTTTCGCTGACCACCCGGGCAATACAGGCGGAGAGGAAGGTCTTGCCAAGACCCGGCGCACCGAACAGCAGCAGGTTGCCGCTGCGGGGTGAAAACTGATAAGCGTAATCCCGACAAATGTCAAAGTTGCGCTCGGCCGCCTCCCGGGGGGAGCGGCGGAAGCTGCCCCGCTCGGTGGAGTACCAGTTGAAATCGAAAGTCTCAAAAGTCTCACTGCCCATGTTCAGCAGGCTGGACAGTTCGGCGATCTGCTCCCGGGCATAATACGCCTGCAGGCAGGAGCATACGGCGCTGCCGCGATAGCCGCTGTCACGGCACAGGGGGCAGTGGGGCTCTTCGTCCAGATAATCGGCTTCATAGCCGTAGGCCACCAGCAGATCCCGGCGTTCCTGCTGCAGTTCCAGATTGCTGTCACGGATGACCCGGATGGCAGGCATAGGATCGGTTCCCCGGCTCAGAGCCGAGGTGATGATGGCGGACATGGTGCCGCTCAGCTCCCGCTCGATCTCCCCCAGACGGGGAATGCGGGCATACAGCCGGCGGCGCCGCTCTTCCATGGCAGCGCTGCGGCGCTGCTTATCTTCGTCAAACCGGGCCAGCGCCCGGCGCATGATTTTTCCGTCGTAGGACATGGGCTGCCCTCCTTACCACTCCATATATTTCTCCAGGCCGGACGGCTCCGTTTTGGGCGCTGCCGGCTTTTTCTCCTCGCCGTCCCGGACTTCCTCAGCCGTGTGCCAGCCCTGCTCATCCCAACGGCGCAGGATGCCGTTGAGGTAGCGCCAGTTCAGCTCCTTTTTATAAAGCACCGTCTTATCGTAAGCCAAGGCCACAGCATCGGCATCGAAGCCTTTATCCATCCAGCTGCGGATATAGCGCTCCTCACTTTCCACCGGGCGACGGTCACCCAGACCCAGCGCCCGCATGTAGACGCTCATCTGCTCATCCCGGAGGGCGCAGGTCTTCAGGTAGGCGGCGGCGCTGTCCTGATCGAACAGGCCCAGACGGGCCCAGTAGTAGCCCTCCTTCTCCATCTGGCGCATGGTGGGCCGGCGGCCCGGGCCGTAGCGCCGCTCGGAGCGGGTGACGCAGTGGTTCACCAGCAGATACAGCACATCCACCGGCAGGCCCAGATCGTCGTAAAGACCGGCCAGGATCTGCAGATCCGCCGTTTTCAGCTTTTTGCCCAGCTTTTCCTCCACCTGCGGCACCAGCATGCGGAAGCCGTCGTCCCCCTGCAGCATCTCCGTCAGGTCGGCGGTGGTATAGACCTGCCGTTCCTCCGGCGGATCCAGCGGCTTACGCTCCTCCCCGGAAGGCAGCAGACCCATGCGCTGCAGTTCACGCTCCGCTACGTTGAGCCGCAGCTGGCTCCAGCGCAGACGCTGCATCAGCCGCTGAGCTGTCACACCGGTGTCAATACGCTGCAGTTCCAGATACAGAAGGGCGGCGTCGCCGTTGCCGGCAGCAATCAGCCGTTCCACCGCATCCAGCGGCAGCACGATATTCTTCTCTTCTTCCCGCAGAATATAGCCACCCATGGCGCACTTCCTCCCTTCCGTCCGTTCAGTTCTTTTTATTTTACATGAAAACCCACTTTTCGTAAAGGGCAGCAAGGGCTTTTTCACAAAATTCTTCTTTTCGACGAAAAGTGCTTTCCTGAAAGGAAATTTGTGCTATAATAGATTCTGTATTACTATCGCTCTCTATGGACAGAAAGAGACAGGAGGTCGCTATGGCAAATCGTGTGACAATGAATATCTGCGGAGAAGAGTACACGCTGGTGGCAGATGAAAGCTCCGCCTATATGGAAAAGGTCGGTGCGCTGGTGGATCAGCGAATGTCCGAACTGATGGAAGCCGCCCACATGGGCCGCAGTGATGCTGCGGTGCTGGCCGCCGTGAACATCGCCGACGAACTCTTCAAAGCGCAGGAAAGCGCAGAGAATCTGCGCCGCCAGCTCAAGACCTATCTGGACGAGGCCACCCAGGCCAAAGCGGAGGCTTCCGAGCTGAAGCGTCAGCTTTTCCGGGCCCAGAACCGCAAATGAAACCCGAGATCCTTTCTCCTGCCGGCTCCTGGGAGTCCATGGTGGCGGCAGTGCAAAACGGTGCCGACGCCGTCTATCTGGGCGCAGGCACCTTCAATGCCCGACGCAGCGCCAAGAACTTCGCTCCCGAAGACCTTTTGGCGGCGGTGCAATATTGCCATCTGCGGGGTACCAAAGTTTATCTGACCCTCAACACGCTGCTGGGTGACCGGGAGCTGGAAGAGGCCGCCGAGCTGCTGCGCCTCGCCAGCCGCTGCGGCGTGGACGCCGTACTGGTGCAGGATTGGGGCGTCTTCACCCTGGCCCGGGAAGTGGCGCCGGATCTGCCGGTCCACGCCAGCACCCAGATGAGCCTGATGAGTCTGGGCGGCGCACAGAAGGCCGCCGATCTGGGTATGGAACGTGTGGTGCTTTCCCGTGAGCTGTCCCGCACCGAGATCGCCGAGGTCTGCGCCGGCTGCAGCGCTGAAGTGGAGACCTTTGCCCACGGCGCCCTTTGTATGTGCTACTCCGGCCAATGCGCCATGAGCGCCCTCATCGGCGCACGAAGCGGCAACCGGGGCCGGTGCGCCCAGCCCTGCCGCCTGCCCTACGGCGTGAACACCGCTGCCAAAAACACCTATCCCCTCAGCCTGAAGGACGCCAACCTCTCCGCCAATCTGCAGGAGATGGCAGACATGGGCGTGGCCTGTCTGAAGCTGGAGGGCCGCATGAAGCGGCCGGAATATGTGGCCGTCATCACCTCCATCTACCGCCGGTTGGTGGATGAGAACCGCAAGCCCACCAAGGCCGAACAGCAGCAGCTGTACGACGCCTTTTCCCGCAGCGGTTTCACCGACTGGTACTATCAGGGCAAAAAGGGCGCCGGTATGTTCGGCACCCGGCCGGAAAATACGCCGGAGCCCAAGGAGCTGTTCGCCGCCGCCAAGGCCGCTTACGAGAAGGAAAATCTGCGGCGGGTGGATGTGACCATGCACTGCCGCATCATCCGGGGCGAGCCGGCACAGCTGACCGCCGCTGCCCGGAACGTGACCGTCACCGCCGAAGGACCTCAGCCCGAGGAGGCTCGCAGCCGCAGTCTGACGGCAGAGGAGCTGCAAAGCCGCCTCGCCAAAACCGGCGGCACCGTGTTTACCGCCGGTGCCATCTCCGTGGAGCTGGAGGACGGCCTGATGCTCAGCGCCGGCGCCATCAACGCTCTGCGGCGTGACGCTCTCACCGAGCTGGCCCACCGGCTGGCCAACGTCCTCACCGACCGCCGCCGGGAATTTGAGGCCGCTCCCCTGCCCGATTGCGAAACGGAGACCCAGCCCATGGGCTTCACCTGCTCCATCGCCAGGCCCGAGCAGCTGACCGAGGCGCTGGTAGACTGTGGCCCGGAGTGGATCTATGTACCGCTGGAACTGCTGGACCGTGTGGAACTGGCGCCCTACGCCGGCCGCACCCGTTTCTGCGCCGTGCTGCCCCGGGTATTCCGCACGGCAGACGAGGCCAAGTTCCGCCGCATTCTGGAGACCACTCCCCACCTGTCCGCCGTGGCAGTGAACAATCTGGGCCACCTGCCCATCGTGGAAGGTCTGGATCTGGAGATCCGGGGCGACCTGGGCATGAACGCATTCAACAGCCGTGCACTGCTGTTCCTGCGGGAGCAGGGGCTGCACAGCGCCACCGTCTCCTTCGAGCTGCGCCATCAGCAGCTGCGGGGTCTGGTGGGTTATCTGCCCTGCGAGGCCATTGTTTATGGCCGTCTGCCCCTGATGGTGATGGAAAACTGTGTCATCTCCAACAATGTGGGCTGCAACTGCCAGAACGAAAACTATCTCTCCGACCGCACCGGCGCACGCTTCCCGCTCATGAGCGTATACGGCTGCCGCAACGAGATCGAAAACAGCAAAACCCTTTTCCTGGCCGACAAGCCGGAATATCGCAGCGTTGGCCTGCGCTGGGCCCGTCTGCGCTTTACCACCGAGTCTCCCGAGGAGTGCGTGGCCGTGTTCCGCCGCTATCTGGAACAGGGTGACTACATACCCCAGGACTACACCCGTGGCCTTTTTTACCGCGGCGTGGAGTAATTTCAATTACTATTCGTATTTTACAAAAGAAATATTACAATTCGTTTTCAAAGGACCGATCAACATGGAACTGAAAATCAAAGCGCTGGACCGGCGCATCGGAAACGAGATCCCCGCCCCCCGCTACGCCACCCCCGGCGCAGCAGCCATGGATCTGTGCGCCTGTCTGGATGAACCTGTGACCATTCCCGCCGGCGAACGTGCGCTGATCCCCACCGGCATCGCCATTGCCCTGCCCTCCAAGGACTATGTGGCGCTGATGTTCGTGCGCAGCGGTCTGGGTATTAAAAAAGGTATCTGCCTGTCCAACGGCGTGGGCGTCATCGACAGTGACTATCGCGGCGAAGTGCGGGTAGGCCTGTGCAACAACTCTGCCGAGGACTACACCGTGATGCCCGGTGACCGCATCAGCCAGCTGATGGTGGTGCCGGTCATGTGTCCCGTCCCCGTGTTTGTGGACGAACTGGACGAAACGGAGCGGGGCGAAGGCGGCTTCGGCTCCACGGGACGGTGACGGACATGGCAAAAATCGTACTGGCTTCCAAGTCCCCCCGGCGGCAGGAGCTGCTGGAGCGCATCGGCATCACCGACTTTACCGTCCGTGTCCCGGACGCCGACGAATCCTATGACCCGGCCATGACGCCGGAGGAGATCGTCTGCCACATCAGCCGCAAAAAGTCCATGGCGCTGGCAAGCAGCGATGACGAGATCGTCATCACCGCCGACACCATGGTGTTTCTGGACGACAAGCGTCTGGGCAAGCCCAAAGACGAGGCAGAAGCTCTGCAGATGCTGACAGCGCTGCAGGGGCGGCACCACACCGTCTGCACCGGCGTAACGGTGCGGCAGGGCGAGCAGGTGCTGACCTGTGCCGCCGCCACCGACGTCTATTTCCGCACCGCTACCGAAACGGAGCTGCGTGCCTACATCCGGGGCGGCGAGCCCATGGACAAAGCCGGCAGTTACGGTGTGCAGGGACAGGGCGCTCTGCTGGTGGAGCGGATCGACGGTGACTTCTTCAACGTAATGGGACTTCCCGTCCTGCTTTTGAGCCGAATGCTGCAGCAATTCGGCGTAGACCTTTTAAGCTAAGGAGCTTACATGAAAAAGTTTTTTACCAAAAACGGAATGCTTTTGCTGACGGCCATCACGGTGCTGGCCGTGCTGCTTTGCGTTTTTTCTGCCGCATCCAGCGGCACCGGCTTCGTGCATAATGCGCTGGGCGTCATCGCCTCGCCCTTCCGGGCTGTGGGCAGCACGGTGTCCGGCTGGGTCACCGGTATCGGCGACCGCTTTGAGTCTCTGGAAGCCCTGCAGCAGGAGAACCAGGATCTGCGCCGGGAAAATGAAGAGCTGCGCCGCCAGCTGCGGCAGGCCAAAGAAGACAGCGAGGAAAACCAGCGTCTGCGGAATCTGCTGAACCTGCGGCAGCAGCGGCAGGATTTCGTCTTTGAATCCGCCAACGTAGTGGGCCTCGGCAGTTCCAACTGGTCATCCACACTGACGCTCAACAAAGGTTCCACCTGCGATATCTCCATCGGTGACTGTGTGGTCAGCGACGAGGGTTATCTGGTGGGCGTTGTGACGGAGGTGGGTCTGAACTGGAGCACTGTCAGCACCATTCTGGACACCCAGTCCCAGCTGGGCGCCATTGTGTTCCGCACCGGCGAGGCCACCGTGGCACAGGGCGACCTGAACCTGATGAATCAGGGCCTTTTGAAGCTGTCCTTTCTGGAAGATGAGGCCAGCCTCATCAACGGCGATCTGATCATCACCTCCGGTCTCGGCGGCTACTATCCCTCCGACCTGGTCATCGGCGCCGTGCAGGAGATCCGTACCGACGACACCGGCCTGACCAAGTACGCCGTGCTGCTGCCTCAGGTGGACCCCACCTCTCTGCGGCAGGTCTTCGTCATCACGGATTTCCAGATCGTGGATTGAGGTGACGGCATGAGTCAACGCGACTTATTTTACAAATGGCTGTTCTACTGCCTGCTGGCATTGGGCTGGATGGCTCTGCAGCAGCTGGTTTTGAATCACTGCTCCTGGTGGGGCGGTGTGCATCCCTTCGTCTGGCCCATGGTGCCGGTGATGATCGCTTTGCTGGAAAAGCGGGCAGAAAGCTGCACCTTCGCCATTTTCAGCGGACTGTTCTGCGATTTGCTGGCCCCCGGTGTGATCCCCGGCTTTTATCTGCTGACGTTCCTGGTCTGCGCCTTGCTGGCCGGCCTGATCTCCGGGCGTGTGATCCTGCCCGGTTTCCTGTGTGCCTTTGTCTGCTCGGTGGTGGCTTTCGTGGTGTCCGACCTGCTTTTGATCCTGTGTTTATCCTCTTCTGTCAAGTTTTCCGGCGCAGAAGCACTTTCTCTGATGGGTAAGGAGCTGCTGCTCTCCCTGCTGCTGTTTGCGCCTGTGTATCTTTCCTTCCGCCTGATCCGGCGGCGCATCCACAACGATTGACCCCCTTTTCCCCCGAAAGGAGCTCCCCTTGAACAATTCCCAACTGCTGAACCGCCGCCTGTTGTTTCTGGCCGGCTTTTTAGGTGTAGTCCTGCTGCTGTTTCTGATCGTCATGTATCAGACCCAGATCGTGCAGGGCTCGGAATACCGCGCCCGTTCCATGGCCAGCAACGCCGACGAGGAGGTTGTAGAGGCCTCCCGCGGCACGATCACCGACCGCAACGGCAAGGTATTGGTCTCCAACCGCCTGACATACACTCTGCGCTTCTCCGGCGAGGACTTCACGGACGAACAGGCCCTCAACAGCGCCATATGGCGCCTTCTGGATCTGCTGCAGAACAACGATGTGGCATGGAACGACAGTCTCCCCCTTCTGCGCCAGCCCATGTGGAGCATTACTTCCACGGAGTTCAGCGAACAATTTGTTCTTTTTGCCAAAAACAAGAAGCTTCCCGGCAGTGATGGCGAGACCTTTGCTCTGCTGATGACCGGCCAGGCTTTGATGGATCGGCTGGTGCAGATGTACCATCTGGAGGACTACACTCCCCAGCAGGCCCGGCTGATCGCCGGTGTGCGCTACGAATTGGATGTGGCCGACCTGCTGGACAGCGAATATGTGCTGGCTGACGACGTGGCGGTGGAGCTGATCGGCCAGGTCGTGGACGGCCGTTTTGAAGGCGTCACCACCGGCACCTCCTCCACCCGTGTTTACAACACCCCCTACGCCGCCCATATTCTGGGCCGCATTGGCCCCATTTATCACGATGAGTGGGTCGGCGACGAAGAAAACGGCATCACCGGCTACCGGGATCTGGGCTATTCGATGAATGCACTGGTGGGCAAGGACGGCGTGGAAAAAGCCTTCGAGCAGTATCTCCACGGCACCAACGGCACCAAGCTGGTGACCACCAGCAGCGACGGCCGTGTTACCGGCGAGGTCTACGTGGCAGAGCCGCAGCCCGGCAACACCGTGGCGCTGACACTGGACATTGACCTGCAGGAGGATACCGAAAAGTCTCTGGCCCGAGTCATCGGCGGCATGGAAAAGTCCGATGGCAAGGCCCGGGGCGGCGCTGCCGCGGTGATGGCTGTGGGCAGCGGCGAGGTGCTGGCGCTGGCCTCCTATCCCACCTATGATCTCTCCCGGTTTGACGAACTGTACAACACATTGGTCAACGATACCAAGCGAGCCCCTCTCTTTAACCGCGCCACCTACGGCACCTATGCTCCCGGCTCCACCTTCAAGCCCCTGACCTCGGTGGCGGCGCTGGAAAGCGGCACCATCACTCCCTCCACCACCATCCGTGACCGGGGCATCTACGACTATTACTCCAGCCCTCAGCCCATGTGCTGGATCTACTCCCGCACCAGAGGCACCCACGGTTACGTCAATGTGTCGCAGGCCATCACCGTTTCGTGCAACTACTTTTTCTATGAAGTGGGCCGCCTGATGGGCATCGACACGCTGGAAAGCTATGCCCGGCAGTTTGGCTTCGGCCAATCCACCGGCATCGAGATCGGTGACAGTGCCGGTGCGCTGGCTTCCCCGGAATACGCCAAGTCTCACGGTCTGGAATGGACGGACGGCCAGACACTGACCGCTGCCATCGGCCAAAGCTACAACCTGTTCACCCCCCTGCAGCTGGCCAACTACACCGCCACGCTGGTGGGCGACGGCGAACATTATCAGGCCCATCTGCTGAAAAATGTCAAATCCTACGACAATTCGTCCCTGATCTACGCCTATGACAGCGAGCCGCTGAACACGGTGGAGATGAAGGCCAGCACCCGCAACGCCGTCCTCAAAGGCATGCGCAATCTGGTGACCACCTCCCTTTCCTACCAGTTCCGCAACTGCGTTGTCCCTGCCGGCGCCAAAACCGGCACGGCCGAAATCGGCGGCGGCGCCGTCAACGGCGTGTTTATCGCCTTTGCCCCCTACGACGATCCTCAGATCGCCGTGGCTGTAGCCATCGAAAAAGCCAGCGCCGGCGCCGATCTGGCACCTGTTGCTGTGGATATCCTGAATTCTTACTTCTCCCGCGGCGAGGCCGGATCGGCCGCCACCGGCGAGAACACCCTGATCCAATAACACACAAGGAGAACACCCCGCATGTCTGAGCGCTACGTTTTCGACCCCCGTGACAGCCGTTACAAAACGCCCTTTGGCGCTGTCACCTGCGGCACAGAAGTCCGCTTTACCCTGCGTCCCCTGGCAAGAGAACAGTTTACCGCCTGCACGCTGCTGATTTGGAACGAATTTGCCTTCCACAGTCAGGAGGTGGAGCTGTCTCATCCCGGCCCCGGTCTTTTCACCGGCAGCTTCACCGCTCCGGCCCAGCCGGAGCTGGTTTGGTACGGCTTCCGCTTCACCCGCGCCGATGGTCAGCAGGTCTGGCTGGGCAAAAATGGCTACGGCCCCCAGCAGTCCATGCTCAGCTGGCAGCTGACGGTTTATGATGGCTCTTCCACCACGCCCGAGTGGTTCGGCAGCGGCGTGACTTACCAAATTTTTCCAGACCGTTTCTGCCGCCTGTCTGTGCCTGACGCCACCGGCATGGTGGGTAACCGTGTGATCCATCAGCGCTGGGACGAGCCTATGGTCCATCGGCCCAACGAAAAGGGTGAGATCCTCAACAACGACTTTTTCGGCGGCAGCCTGCAGGGCATCCGCTCCAAGCTGGACTATCTGCAGAGTCTGTCGGTAACCACCCTGTATCTGTGTCCCATTTTTGAGGCTGCCAGCAATCACCGCTACGACACCTCCGATTACATGCGCATCGACCCCCTGCTGGGCACGGAGGAGGATTTCCGCCAACTGTGCGCCGACGCTGCCGAGCGGGGTATCCGCATTCTGCTGGACGGCGTGTTCAATCATACCGGCAGCAACAGCCGCTACTTCAACGCCGAGGGCTTCTATGATGAGCCGGGTGCTGCCCAGAGCAAGGATTCCCCCTACTACAACTGGTTCAACTTTACCAACTGGCCCAATAAATACGACGCCTGGTGGGGTATCCGCACTCTGCCCGCCGTCAACGAAAACGACAAAGCTTACCGACAGTTTATCATCTCCGGTCAGGACAGCGTGGTGCGCCACTGGCTGCGTGCCGGTGCTTCCGGCTGGCGGCTGGATGTGGCCGACGAGCTGCCCGACGATTTTATTGCCGAGATCCGCAGTGTGATGAAAGAGGAAAAGGCCGACAGCTTCCTGCTGGGCGAGGTGTGGGAGGACGGCAGCAACAAAATCTCCTATTCCCGTCGTCGCCGTTATCTGTTGGGCAGCGAAACCCACGGCCTGATGAATTACCCCTTCCGCAACGCCACCCTGGCCTGGCTTGGCGGCGGTGACGCCGCAGACTTTGTGGAGACCATGGAGACCATCCGGGAAAACTATCCCCCCCAGGCCTTCTACTCCGGCCTGAACATCCTGGGAACCCATGACACCCCCCGCATTCTGACACTGTTGGGCGTGGACAGTTCTCTGCAGCTGGACAGCAAGGACGCCCGGGCCGACTACCGGCTGAGCCTGCGGGAGTATCAGCAGGGCATCACCCGGCTGAAGCTGGCCGCCATGCTGGCTTTCTCCTTCCCCGGCTCTCCCACTGTGTTTTACGGCGACGAAGCCGGCATGCAGGGCTTCGAAGACCCGCTGAACCGGGGCACCTATCCCTGGGGCAGGGAAAACACCGATCTTGTGGACTTTTACCGCACACTGGGCAAGCTCCGCAAGGAGCGCACCTCTCTGCAGCAAGGTGACATCACTTATCTGCAAGCTTCCGGCGGCACGCTGGTCTTCCGCCGCACCAAGGGCAGCGAAGTGACCGTTACCGCCCTCAATGCCGGTGACGAGCCGGTGGAGCTGGTGCTGTCCTGGGATGCACCCACAGCTACCGACGCCATTTCCGGCCAGAGCTACTATGTGCGTGACGGATTGCTGCACCTGTATCTCCCGGCGAACGGCGGCAAAATCCTGCTTTGATTTCTACTATGGGGCGATGTTTCACGTGAAACATCGTCCCCCTTTTTTGTTCTCCCTCATGTTTCACGTGAAACGTGAGGTTTTTTCAATTTTTTGGTTGAATCCTATTTTCTTTGTGATATACTTAGTTTGTTATACTATGACTACAGAAAGCGAGTGGGCTATTCGTGGCAAAAATCGTTGCAATTGTAAACCAGAAGGGCGGCGTGGGCAAAACCACCACCTGCGTCAACCTGACTGCCGCTTTGAAGCTGGCGGGCAAGCGAGTCCTGCTGTGTGACTTTGATCCGCAGGCCAACGCCACCAGCGGCATGGGCGTGGACAAGTCCCTGTCCAACGGCGTCTATGACGTACTGATCAACGGCGTGGATGTGCGTCGTGCCATCATCACCACCCCTTACGGCGACGTGCTGCCCAGCAGCAAGGCGCTGGCCGGCGCCGGCATTGAAATGATCGCCATGGATGACCGGCAGTTTTTGCTGAAGAAGGCCCTGGATCAGGTGCGCAGCGACTACGATTTCATTTTCATTGACTGCCCTCCCTCGCTGGAACTGCTGACCCTCAACGGTCTGTGCGCCGCCGACACGCTGCTGGTGCCTCTGCAGGGCGAGTATTTCGCTCTGGAGGGACTGAGCGACCTGATGAACACGGTGCGCATCGTCAAGCGCAGCATGAATCCCCGGCTGGACATCGAAGGCGTACTGCTGACCATGTTTGATGGCCGCACCAATCTGGCCATTCAGGTGGCCCAGGAAGTCAAGCGCTTCTTCCCCGGCAAAGTCTACGCCACCGTCATTCCCCGCAACATCCGCCTGTCCGAGGCACCCAGCCACGGCAAACCCGTCACCGCCTACGACCGAGGCTGCCGAGGCGCCGAGGCCTACACACAGCTGGCGCAGGAGTTCCTGCGTAAGAATCCCTGAAAGGAGCATCCCCTATGGCAAGCACACCCAAAGGCCTGGGCAAAGGCCTGGCCGCCCTCCTGGGCGATGATGTCATCGCTCCTCAGGAGGAAAAGAGCAGCCTCTTCCTCCCCATTTCGCAGGTGGAAAGCTGTTCCTCCCAGCCCAGAAAGAATTTTGATCCCGACGCTCTGGCAGATCTGGCCGACTCCATCCGTGAACACGGCATCATCCAGCCCCTGACGGTCCGCAAACTGCAGTCCGGCTATTATCAGATCATTGCCGGCGAACGGCGCTGGCGTGCCGCCCGCATGGCCGGTCTCACCCAGGTTCCCGCCATCGTCATCGAAGCCGACGACCGCAAGGCCATGGAACTGGCCATGATCGAGAACCTGCAGCGTGAGGACTTGAACCCCATCGAAGAAGCCGAAGGCTATCAGGTGCTGATGCAGAACTATAACATGACTCAGGAAGAAGCCGCCGGCCGTGTGGGCAAGTCCCGCAGCGCCGTTGCCAACGCCCTGCGCCTTTTGAAGCTGACGCCCTCCGTCCGGGCCATGGTGGAGGACGGCCGTCTTTCCGGCGGTCATGCCCGCACTCTTCTGCCCCTCAGCGCTGCACAGCAGGAACATGCAGCCAACCAGATTTTGGAAGGCGACCTCTCTGTCCGCCAGACGGAAGCGCTGGTCAAAAAGATGACCACCGAGAAAAAGGAAACGCCTCCTCAGCCCGGCATCGTGGTGGATTACGCCAAAGAAGCCGCCACACAGCTGAGCAACAGCCTCAACCGTGGCTGCCGCATCGTGGGCGGCAAGAAAAAGGGCCGCATCGAGTTGGAATACTACGACATGGACGACCTGAACGATCTGCTGGACGCCCTGCACACCCTGAAGAAAAGAAAGTAATTGTTTCACGTGAAACACACCATTATAAATTATCTCAAAGGAGTTTATCATCATGCTTGATATTCGTTTTGTTCGTGAAAACCCCGAAATCGTTAAGGAAAACATCCGCAAAAAGTTCCAGAACGCCAAGCTGCCTCTGGTAGACGAAGCCATTGCTCTGGACGCCGAAAAGCGTGCCGCCGAGTCCGAGGCCAACGAGCTGCGTGCCAGCCGCAACGCCCTGTCCAAGAAGATCGGTATGCTGATGGGTCAGGCCAAGAAGGATCCCAGCAAGCTGGCCGAGGCCGAAGAGGTCAAGGCTCAGGTCAAGGCCAACGCCGACCGTCTGGCTCAGCTGGAGGTGATGGAGGCCAAGCTCTCCGAGCAGCTGGCCCAGATCATGAAGGTCATCCCCCAGATCATCGATCCCTCCGTGCCCATCGGTCCCGACGACAGCCACAATGTGGAAGTGGAGCGCTTTGGCGAATGCAAGGTTCCCCCCTTCCCCATCCCCTACCACACCGACATTATGGAGTCTTTTGACGGCATCGATCTGGAAGCTGCCGGCCGTGTCTCCGGCTCCGGCTTCTATTATCTGCTGGGCGACATCGCCCGCCTGCACGAGGCCGTGCTGGCCTATGGCCGCGACTTTATGATCGGCAAGGGCTTCACCTACTGCATCCCCCCCTTCATGATCCACGGCAACGTGGTGGAGGGCGTCATGTCTCAGACCGATATGGACGGCATGATGTATAAGATCGAAGGTGAGGACCTGTACCTGATCGGCACCTCCGAGCACTCCATGATCGGCCGCTTCATTGACCAGATCGTTCCCAGCGAGAAGCTGCCCCAGACGCTGACCTCCTATTCTCCCTGCTTCCGCAAGGAGAAGGGCTCCCACGGCATCGAAGAGCGTGGCGTGTACCGCATCCACCAGTTTGAGAAGCAGGAGATGATCGTGGTCTGCAAGCCCGAGGACTCCAAGGAGTGGTATGAGAAGCTGTGGCGCTACAGCGTGGAGCTGTTCCGCTCTCTGGATATTCCCGTCCGCCAGCTGGAGTGCTGCTCCGGCGACCTGGCCGACCTGAAGGTCAAGTCCTGCGACATCGAGGCCTGGTCTCCCCGCCAGCAGAAATTCTTCGAGGTCTGCTCCTGCACCAACATGGGTGACGCACAGGCCCGCCGCCTGAAGATCCGCTACAAGGACGAAAACGGCAAGCCCCAGCTGTGCCATACCCTGAACAACACCTGCGTGGCTCCCCCCCGCATGCTGATCGCCTTCCTGGAGAACAACCTGCAGGAAGACGGCACGGTCATCATCCCCGAGGTCCTGCGTCCCTACATGGGCGGCACCGAGAAGCTGGTTCCCAAGAAGTAATTTCTATTTGTAATATTTCTTCGCATTTATACTTTTTGTATAGGAGTTATCTTTATGAAAAAGTTCTTTGAAGAGTTCAAGGCCTTTGCCATGCGCGGCAACGTGGTAGACATGGCTGTCGGCGTTGTCATCGGCGGCGCTTTCGGTAAGATCACCACCTCCATCGTCAACGATATCATCATGCCCCTGATCTCCATGCTTACCGGCGGCGTGGACTTCACCCAGTGGAAGTGGGTGCTGAAGGAAGCCGTTCTGGACGCCGAGGGCGCTGTTGTCAGCACCGAGGTGGCTATCAACTATGGCAACACCATCGCCATCATTCTGGACTTCATCATCATCGCCTTTGCTGTGTTCTGTCTGGTGAAGGCCCTCAATTCCCTGCACCGCAAGGAAGAAGAGCCCGCCCCCGAGCCGGTTCCCGAGCCCGAGGCCCCTCCCGCCCCCACTGCCGAAGAGCTGCTGGGCGAGATCCGCGACCTGCTGAAGGAGCGCCAGTGAGAAGCACCCGGAAGCTGCTGCAGCAGGGTCTGGACGCTTACGGTCTGGACCGGGCAAAGGCTGAGCCGCTGCTGACCTTTGCCGAAATGCTGCTGGAAAAGAATCAGGTCATGAATCTGACCGCCATCACCGACCCCACCGACGTGGCGCAGCTGCACCTGTTGGACTGCGCCGCCGTGCTGACGCTGGCAGACCTGAAGGGAAAAACCGTGGTGGACGTGGGTACCGGTGCCGGCTTCCCCGGCATGCCGCTGCAGATTCTGGAACCCAGCGCCAAGCTGACGCTGCTGGACAGCCTCAATAAGCGCATCGGCTTCCTGCAGGAAGTCTGTGATGCACTGGGCCTGGACCACACCCGCTGTGTTCACGGACGGGCCGAGGAATATGCCCGGGATCACCGGGAGAAGTTCGACTACGCCACCTCCCGGGCCGTGGCCGCCCTCAACGTCCTGTGCGAGCTGGCTCTGCCCATGGTGAAAGTGGGCGGTGCCTTCCTTGCCATGAAGTCTGTGGACAGCGACGAGGAACTGCGGCAGGCCAAAAGTGCCATCGCCCAGCTGGGCGGTGCGGTGGAGGATGTCCGGGACTATACCATCCCCGGCACCGATATCCGTCATCGCCTGGTAATCATCCGCAAAGTCAAGCCTACTCCCCCTTCTTTCCCCCGCGCATTTGCCAGAATCAAGAAAAATCCCCTCATTTGAGCGAGTTTTTGTTAATTTGTGGATTTCCCCTTGAAACGAGGTGTCATTATGGGTAAAATCATCGCAGTAGTGTCCGGAAAGGGCGGCACGGGAAAAACCTCCTTCACCGCCAATGTCGGCATCGCTTTGGCCGAGATGGGCTATCGTACCCTGTGCGTAGATTGCGACATCACACTGCGCAATCTGGATCTGGCGCTGGGCCTGAGTGACAGTGCCATGATGGATTTCTGTGATGTTGCCCGGGAGCGTTGTCCGCTCAGCGACGCCGTGGCAGCCCATCGCAAGTACCCCCAGCTGCATCTGCTGACCGCACCGCAAACCGCAGATGCTCTGGAAGTCAATCACGGACAGATGCGCCGCATGGCCGAAAGCATCCGCCAGAACTATGACTACTGCCTGATCGACGCTCCTGCCGGTCTGGGTCTCGGATTCCGGCTGGCCACCTTCTGCGCCGACAGCGTGGTGGTCGTCACCACCACAGACGCCTCTGCTCTGCGGGACGCCCAGCGCACCGTGATGGAGCTGCACCGCTTCCCTAAGGGTACGGTGCATCTGGCTGTGGGCCGGGTGCAGAAGAAAATGCTCAAGGCCCTCCACACCACCATCGACGACGCCATCGACACGGCAGGTCTGCCCCTCATCGGCGTGATCCCCGAAGACAGCGATGTGCCCGCTGCGCTGAATCGCGGCATCGCTCTGCGGGATTTCAATTACTACGCCGCCCGGGCTTATGAAAACATCGCCCGCCGCTTGCGGGGCGAAAAAGTTCCCCTGATGCGCATTTAACGAGAGAGAGAATTTTGAAGAGAGGAGAAGATCCCCCCATGAATATCGCCTTGGTTGCTCATGACAACAAAAAAGAATTGATGACCCAGTTCTGTACCGCTTATTGCGGCATTCTTGCCCAGCACACCCTGTGCGCTACCTCGTCCACCGGCCAGCAGATCAGCGAAGCCACCGGCCTGAGCGTGCATCGTTTCCTGTCCTTCGCCCACGGCGGCGGCCAGCAGATCGGCGCCCGCATCGCCTACAACGAAATCGACATGGTCCTGTGTTTTGACGATCCCAACACCAAGCTGCCTAACGAGGACATTGCCTATATCTTCCGCCTGTGCGACCAGAACAACATCCCTTACGCCAGCAATCTGGCCACTGCCGAAATGCTGGTTCTGGGTCTGGCACGGGGCGATCTGGACTGGCGCAGCATCGTCAATCCCAAGCCCCGGCCCTTCACCACTTGACATTTTGCGGAAAACCGCATACAATCTACCATGGAATTGACCGCGATGACGTCGCAGGAGTAGTTCTGTCCCACCGCCCCAGAGAGGTGTGCCTTTGGCTGTAAGCACACTGCGGCAAGCAGGATGAAGACAGCGGCAGAGCGGGGATGGAAACATCTGCGGTTCGCCCGACGCAACAACGGGCGTGAAAGGGCATCCTTCCGGGATGCTGAATTTGGGTGGCACCACGAAGCGTTACGCTCTCGTCCCAAAACAGGGGGCGAGAGCGTTTTTTTGTCCCCACACAGCCGAAAATCAAGAAATATCTTCACATAAAGGAGCGATCCACCATGGCTAAAATGACCCCGCGCACCCTCTCCGGCTTCATGGAACTGCTGCCCGCACCCCAGCAGCAGATGGAACGGATGATGGAGATCCTGCGCACCACCTATGCCCGCTACGGCTTCACCCCTCTGGACACCCCTGTCATCGAGTCCAGCGAAGTGCTTCTGGCCAAGGGCGGCGGCGAAACCGAAAAGCAGATCTACCGCTTCAGCAAGGGCGACGCCGACCTGAGCCTGCGCTTTGACCTGACGGTGCCTCTGGCCAAGTATGTGGCCCTGCACTACAACGACCTCAGCTTCCCCTTCCGCCGCTATCAGATCGGCAAAGTCTACCGTGGCGAGCGTGCCCAGCGCGGCCGCTTCCGTGAGTTCTATCAGGCCGACATCGACATCATCGGCGACGGCAAGCTGGACATCGTCAATGAGGCGGAGATCCCCTCCATCATCTGCCAGACCTTCACCGCTCTGGGCCTGAAGCGCTTCCAGATCCGTGTGAATAACCGCAAGATCCTCAACGGCTTCTACGCCATGCAGGAACTGGCCGACAAGTCCGGCGACATCATGCGCACCGTGGACAAGCTGGACAAGATCGGCGCCGAAAAGGTCCGCACACTGCTCATTGACGAGATCGCCCTCACCGAAGCACAGGCCGATGAGATCCTGAAGTTCATTGCCATCACCGGCACCAACGCCGAGGTCCTCTCTGCCCTGCAGGGCTATGCCGGCCGCAACGAGATCTTTGACGAAGGTCTGGGCGAGCTGAACACCGTGGTGAAGTACCTGTCCGCTTTCGGCGTGCCCGAGGCCAACTTCGCCGTGGATCTGACCATCGCCCGGGGTCTGGACTACTACACCGGCACCGTCTATGAGACCACCCTGCTGGACTATCCCGAAATCGGTTCTGTCTGCTCCGGCGGCCGCTACGACAATCTGGCCGAGTACTATACCGACCGTCAGCTGCCCGGCGTGGGCATCTCCATCGGCCTGACCCGCCTGTTCTACGTGCTGGGTGAGCAGGGCCTGCTGAATCCCGCTCTGCCCACCGCTCCCGCCGACGTGCTGATCCTGCCCATGACCGAGGATCTGGCGCCCGCCATTTCCCTGGCCACCGACCTGCGCAGCGCCGGCATCCGCACCCAGCTCTACACCGAGCAGAAGAAGTTCAAGGCCAAGATGAACTACGCCAACAACCTGGGCATCCCCTACGTGGTCTTCCTGGGTGAGGACGAGATCGCACAGGGCGTGGTGGCCTGCAAGGACATGGTCACCGGCGAGCAGACCAAGCTGGGCTTTGACGAGACCCTCGCACGCATCCGTGCCGGCCTCGCCGAAAAGAATGCCGGCTGCGTGATCCTGGAAAAGTGATTTCTATTCGCAATATTTTCAAGATATAATACAGTTTGTAATTAATATTCACCTGAAAAGGAGATTTGAACTATGATGCAATCCCGTACCCATACCTGCGGGGAGCTACGTCTGGCTGACGCCGGCAAGCAGGTAAAGATCGTTGGCTGGATGGAAAACGTCCGCGAAGTGGGCAGCAACTTTGCCTTTGTGGTGCTGCGTGACTTCTACGGTACCACCCAGGTGGTCATCGAGACCGAGGACATGATGGCTGCCATCCACGGCCTGAACAAGGAGTCCACCATCTCCGTGGAGGGCGTGGTTCGTGAGCGCTCCAGCAAGAACCCCAAGCTGCCCACCGGCGAGATCGAAGTGGTGCCTTCCAAGATCGAGGTTCTGGGCCGCTGCCGTCACAACAGCCTGCCCTTCGAGATCAACCGCTCCCGCGAGGCCGATGAGACCATGCGCCTGAAGCACCGCTATCTGGATCTGCGCAACCCCGCCGTGAAGAACAACATCATCCTGCGCTGCAATGTGGTATCCGCTCTGCGTCAGGGCATGACCGAGCAGGGCTTCCTGGAGATCACCACCCCCATCCTGACCGCCTCTTCCCCCGAGGGCGCCCGTGACTATCTGGTGCCTGCCCGCAAGCATCCCGGCAAGTTCTACGCTCTGCCCCAGGCGCCCCAGCAGTTCAAGCAGCTGCTGATGACCTCCGGCTTCGACCGCTATTTCCAGATCGCCCCCTGCTTCCGTGATGAGGATGCCCGTGGCGACCGCAGCCCCGGCGAGTTCTATCAGCTGGATATGGAAATGGCCTTCGCCACCCAGGACGACGTGTTCTCCGTCATCGAGACTGTCTTCCCCCCCATCTTTGCCAAGTACGGCATCTATAACGTGGCCTCTTCCGCTCCCTTCCGCCGCATCCCCTTCAACGAGGCGCTGGAAGTCTACGGCTCCGACAAGCCCGACCTGCGCATCGACCTGACCGTGCAGGATGTGACCGACGAGCTGCACAGCTGCGGTTTCGGTCCCTTTGAGGGCCAGACCGTTAAGGCCATCGTGGTGTCCGACTGTAAGCTGGCCCGCAAGGCCATCGATAAGGTCTGCACCGAGGTGGAAGTCCAGTCCGGCAACAAGGCTTACTGGTTTAAGGTGGACGAGCAGGGCGAGATCGTTGGCGGTATTGCCAAGTTTGCCGCTCCCCTCAAGGAACAGCTCACTGCCAAGCTGGGTCTGACCCCCGGCTGCCTGGTGGGTCTCACCGCCGGCAAGAAGCTGGTGGCCCAGAAGACCGCCGGCGTGCTGCGCAACAAGCTGGGTCTGGCCTGCCCCGAGCATATGGATACCGAGCGTTACGAGTTCTGCTGGATCGTGGACTTCCCCATGTACGAGATCGGCGAGGAGTCCGGCGAGCTGGAGTTCTGCCATAACCCCTTCTCCATGCCCAGCGGCGGTATGGAAACCCTGCTGAAGGTGGAGCGGGGCGAGATCGATGCTCTGGACATCACCGCCGACCAGTACGACCTGGTCTGCAACGGCGTGGAGCTGAGCTCCGGCGCTGTCCGTAACCACGACCCCGACATTATGATCAAGGCCTTCGAGCTGGTCCGTCTGGGCGAAGAGGACGTGAAGGCCAAGTTCCCCGCCATGTACAACGCCTTCACCTACGGCGCACCTCCTCACGCAGGTATCGCCCCCGGCGTGGACCGCATGGTCATGCTGCTGGCCGGCGAGGCTTCCATCCGTGAGATCATCCCCTTCCCCATGAACAAGAATGCACAGGATATCATGATGGACGCTCCCTCCGCCGTCACCCAGAAGCAGCTGGACGAGCTGCACATCGCTGTGGTGAATGTGGAAGAATAAGTCCCCTTCCTGAAAAGTCCAAAGCGGCGGACGAAAATTTCGTCCGCCGCTTGTGTTTTTCTTCTCTTTATGGCACACTATGGAAAAAGGAAGTGAAGCTATGGCAACCGAAAAACTCTACTACGCCGATGCGTACCTAAAGACCTTTGCCGCCACCGTTCTCTCCTGCGAAGCAGCGAAGAACGGCTACATCGTCACGCTGGACCGCACCGCATTTTATCCTGAAGGCGGCGGCCAGCCTGCCGACCATGGCGCTTTGAACGGCGTGGCTGTCACCGATGTCCACGAGAAGGACAGCGTGGTGCTGCACACCTGCGCCGCTGCGCTGGAAGTCGGCAGCACCGTCCACGGCGAAATCGACTGGGTGCGCCGCTTCGACCATATGCAGCAGCATTCCGGCGAGCATATCGTCAGCGGCATGCTGTGCGAAGCCTTCCATTGTGACAACGTAGGCTTCCATATGGGTGCCGACGTGGTCACCATCGACTATAATGCCGACATGACATGGGAGGATGTGCTGGCCGTCGAGGCCCGTGCCAATCAGTATCTTTGGGAAAATCACCCCTTCGTGGTCACCTATCCTTCTGCCGAAGAATTGGCTGCTCTGGAATACCGCAGCAAAAAGGAGCTGACCGGCCAGGTCCGTATCGCCAGTTTCCCCGGCGCCGATACCTGTGCCTGCTGCGGCACCCATGTGGCCCATAGCGGCGAGGTGGGTCTGGTTAAGTTCCTTTCCTGCCAGAAATTCCGCAGCGGCGTCCGGCTGGAGCTTCTGTGCGGCAAGCGTGCGCTGGACTACCTGAGCCGCAACTGGGAGCAAAACCACGCCGTCGGACAAGCCCTGTCCGTCAAGGGCGAGAAGACCTTTGCCGCTGTGCAGCGTCTGCAGACGGAGCTGGCTGACGCCAAGGCCCGTGCCGCCACTTTGGAGGAAGAGTCCTTCCGCCGCACCGCTGCAGAATATCAGAATGCCGGCGATGTGCTGCTGGTGCTCCCGCCCCTGCAGGGCGACGGCGTGCGCCGCCTGTGCGACGCCGTCAGTCTCACCTGCGGCGGCCGATGTGCCGTTTTCAGCGGCGAGGGCAGCAGCTATAAGTACGCTGTCATCCACTCCGGGCAGGACATCCGCCAACTGGTCAAGGACCTGAACGCAGCCTTGAATGGTCGCGGCGGCGGCCGGGACGGCTTTGCGCAAGGCAGTGTACAGGCCGGCAAAGAAGAAATCCAAGCATTTTTTGATAACAAATAAGGAGGAAACAATCATGAGCGATCTGGAACTGGAATTTACCACCCCCGAGGACGAAACTGTCCCTACCATTATGCTGATCGATGACGACGGCAAGGAAGAAGCCCATCAGATCCTGAGCTGGATGGAGTATGAGGGCCGTGAGTTTGCCGTGCTGTGCCCCGTGGACATCGAAGATGGCGCAGAGGTTGGTCTGGTCATCATGGAAAGCGTCAATGGCGAGTCTCTGGAGTTCGTGGCTGACGAGGCCATCACCAACGCCGTGTTTGATGCTTTTATGGAAAGCTTCGGCGAGGAATAAGCTGCTCCCCGCCCGCAGGCTATGACATTCGAAACGCAAAAAGAAAACACCCGGAAAGAGTAAAACACCTCTTTTCGGGGTTTTCTTTTTTTATTACCTGTGATATAATGCCAAAGTTGCATTTTAACAGACAAAGGATGTTTTTATATGAAGGGAAACAAGCTGGGCATCATGCCCATCAATCAGCTCATTTGGAACATGTCGCTGCCCATCATCGCCTCCATGCTGGTGCAGGCCCTGTACAACATCGTAGACAGCATTTTCGTCGCCAAGATCAGCGAGCAGGCACTGACCGCCGTTTCGCTGGCCTTCCCTGCGCAGCAGCTGATCGTCGCTTTGGCCTCCGGTACCGCCGTGGGTATCAACGCCCTGCTGGGTCACGCACTGGGCGCCGGCAATCAGAAACGTGCCAACGATGTGGCCTGCAACGGTCTGTTTCTGGCCGTCTCTTCTTCCATTGTCTGCCTTGTTTTGGTGGCCCTCTTCTCCAACACCTTCTTCTCTGCCCAGACCAAGGTACAGGAAATTATTGACATGGGCAACGACTACCTCCGGATCGTCGGCTGCCTGTCCATGGGTATCTTTATCCAGATCACCTTCGAACGAATTCTGCAGGGCACCGGCCGCAGTATCCTCAGCATGATCACCCAGGGTACCGGCGCCATCATCAACATTATTCTCGATCCCGTCTTTATCTTCGTTCTGGATCTGGGTGTGGCCGGTGCCGCTTGGGCTACCGTCACCGGTCAGGTCTGCGGCGCTATTCTGGCCGTTTTCCTCAACCACCACTATAACAAGGACATCCATCTGGATTTCCGTGGCTTCCGCCCCAACGGCCACATCATCGGCGGCATCTACGCCATCGGCATCCCCTCCGTCATCATGATGGCGATCGGCTCGGTAATGACCTTCCTGATGAACAAGATCCTCATCACCTACCACGAGGCTAAGGAAACCGCTGCCACTGCTTTCGGCATCTACTTCAAGCTCAACAGCTTCATCTTCATGCCCATCTTCGGCCTGAACAACGGATCCGTCTCCATTCTGGCCTACAACTTCGGCGCACGCAAGCGCCTGCGCATGGCCGAGTGCATCAAGCGAGTCTGCCTCTACGCCCTGGGCATTATGGCTCTCGGCACCATCATTTTCCAGACCATCCCTCACACCCTGCTGCGTCTTTTTGATGCCACCGAAACCTTGCTGGCCGTAGGTACACCCGCCCTGCGGATCATCTCCCTCAGCTTTCCCATTGCCGCCATCTGCATCGCTCTGGGCGGCGCTTTCCAAGCCACAGGCAAGTCCGTCTACTCCATGATCGTTTCCTTCATCCGCCAGCTGATCGTGCTGATCCCCGCCGCCTTCGTGCTGGCCCTCCTTGGCCAGCGTACCGGCAACAGCAATCTGGTGTGGTGGTCCTATCCCATCGCCGAGGTGGTGGCCTTGGCCATCACGCTGGCCTACTATCTCCGCCTGAACCGCCGGCTGCTCAGCAAGCTGCCCCCCAACGGCGAGACTCCGGGGGAGGAAGAATGATGACACCGCAGACGCAGCAGCTCATCGGGCAGGCGCTGGGCATTCTGGCCACGGTCATCACCGTCATCTCCTACCAGATGAACACCAAGCGTTCCCTGCTGTTGGTACAAACCGCCGCCACGGCCTGCACCTGCCTTGCCTACCTGTTTCTCGACGCCGCTTCCGGCTTCACCCTGAATATTGTGTGCATCATCCGCAACATCGTCTTCTATTTCCAGAAGGATACCGGCAAGGTGCACACCATTTCCGCCCTTGTTCTGGCTGCAGCCATGGTGACCGTGGGCGCTCTTTCCTGGCAGGGCCCTATCTCTTTGCTGATCATCGCTGCGCTGGCTGCCAACACCATTTTCATGTCTTTCGGCAACCCTCAGCTTCTGCGGCAAAGCGTTTTGGGAACTTCGTCCATGATTTTACTGTACAATATCTTCGTCTTCTCCATTGGCGGCATCGCCAACGAAGGGTTGTCCATCATTTCCTCGGCGGTGGGCATTGTCCGCTTCCGCAAGGAAAATGCAAAAAACTGACAAAAAAGACACGGAACGAAAGTTCCGTGTCTTTTTTTATCACTATTTCTTAGTAAGCCAGCTTCTCGCGCAAGTAGTTCTTCAGCTCGCTGATGGGAATTCTGACCTGCTCCATGGTGTCGCGCTCACGGACGGTGACGCAGCCGTCGCCGGCCTTCTCAGCGTCGCCCACGGTGTCGAAGTCCACGGTGATGCAGAAGGGAGTACCGATCTCGTCCTCACGGCGATAGCGCTTGCCGATAGAACCTGTCTCGTCGAAGTCGATCATCCACTCCTTGGCAAGGTCTGCATAGATCTCGCGGGCGGGTCCGCTGAGCTTCTTGCTCAGGGGCAGCACAGCAGCCTTGAAGGGAGCCAGAGCGGGATGGAAATGCATGACCACACGGGTGTCGCCCTTGGCCTCGTCCACCACTTCCTCGTCATAAGCTTCCACCAGGAAAGCCAGCACCACACGGTCAGCACCCAGAGAGGGCTCCACCACGTAGGGAATGTAGTGCTCGTTGGTCTCGGGATCGAAGTAGGTCATGTCCACACCGGAGGTGTTCTGGTGCTGGGTCAGGTCGTAGTCGGTACGGTCAGCCACGCCCCACAGCTCGCCCCAGCCGAAGGGGAACATGAACTCGAAGTCGGTGGTGGCCTTGGAGTAGAAGCACAGCTCCTCGGGATCGTGGTCACGCAGACGCAGGTTCTCATCGGCCATGTTCAGGTCCAGCAGCCACTGGTGGCAGAAGTTGCGCCAGTAAGCGAACCACTCCAGATCGGTACCGGGCTTGCAGAAGAACTCCAGCTCCATCTGCTCGAACTCACGGGTACGGAAGGT
>JAFQFC010000055.1 GCA_017415775.1 Oscillospiraceae bacterium | reverse complement strand
CGTTGATGTCAACGCCCTGCTGACGGTAAACCTTCAGAACTTCCTGAATGAGGTAGTTGTGAACGGCACTTGCGCCGCGGATACGCAGCACGTCGTGGGGGTTCAAAGCACCATCCTGCAGCTGGCGGCCCTTCTCGATGACCTCGCCGTCACTGACCAGCAATCCGGTGTGAGGCACGGCATAGGTGCGGGTATCGCCATCGTCAGCAGTGACGATAATGTTCAGCAGGCTGCCCTTGGTAGCCTCCTCGAAGCGGACCTTACCGCCGATCTCGGCGATGGTGGCCATCTTCTTGGGCTTACGAGCCTCGAACAGCTCCTCCACTCGGGGAAGACCCTGGGTAATATCGCCGCCGGCGACGCCGCCGGTGTGGAACGTACGCATGGTCAGCTGGGTACCGGGCTCACCGATGGACTGTGCGGCAATGATACCGACAGATTCGCCGGGGCCAACGGGCTTGGAGGTGGCGAGGTTCATACCGTAGCACTTAGCGCAGATACCGCTGTGAGCGCGGCAGGTCAGCACGGTGCGGATCTCGGCAGTGTGGATATCGAAGCTCTCCAGCAGGGCTGCATCCTCTTCGGTCATCATCTTGTCCTTGGACACCAGTACCTCATCAGTACCGGGCTTGCAGATATCTGCCACGGCGAAACGGCCGCGGACACGGTCTGCAAAGCGCTCGATGACCTGACCGCCCTCGCTGATCTCGCCAACGAGGATACCCTTCTCCACGCCGCAGTCGTCCTCGCGGATGATGACATCCTGGCAGACATCCACCATTCGGCGGGTCAGGTAACCGGAGTCGGCGGTACGAAGTGCGGTATCGGCCAGACCCTTACGGGCACCACGGCTGGAGGTAAAGTACTCCAGCACGCTCAGACCTTCACGGAAGTTGGCCTTGATGGGGATCTCGATGGTCTTACCGGCGGTGTTGGCCATCAGACCACGCATACCGGTCAGCTGACGGATCTGCTTCATAGAACCACGGGCGCCGGAATCTGCCATCATGAAGATGGGATTGTAGCGATCCATGTTGTCGGTCAGTGCGTTGGTGACATCGTCGGTGGTCTTTTCCCACTCGCGAACCACCAGCTTGTAGCGCTCCTCGTCGGTGATGAAGCCCATGTTGTACTGCTCTTCAATGTCCAGCACGCGCTGCTCGGTCTCGGCAATGAGGGTGTACTTCTTCTCGGGCACCGTCATGTCGGCGATGGAGATGGTGATAGAACCGCGGGTAGAATAGCGATAACCGGTGGCCTTGATGTTGTCCAGCACCTCGGCAGCCAGCGTAAAGCCATACTGCTTGATGGTACGGTCAACGATCTTGCCCAGCAGCTTCTTGCCGCAGACATCGGCGATCTCGTAATCGAAGAACTTATCGGTGGGATTGCCCTCAGCGTCAAAGCGCTTGACAAAGCCCAGATTCTGAGGCACATTGCGGTTGAAGATGATACGGCCTGCGGTAATGCGGACAAGACCGCGAACCTTCTCGCCGTTCAGCTCCTTCTCCACGCGCACCAAGATGGGCTGGTGGACACCGATCACATGCTCGTTGTAGGCCAGCATGACCTCGTCCTCGCTGCCGTAGACATTGAGGCGGACAGAGGCCTTCTCCTCGTCGGTGAGCTCATTGTAGCTCTTGCCTGCCAGAGCGAAGTCCACGCCCTCGGGCCAGTACTCGTCGTTCACCAGCTGAGAATAGCCGTTCTCGAAGCGCTCGAAGGTCAGATAGTAAGAGCCCAGCACCATATCCTGCGTAGGTACTGCCACAGGGCCGCCGTCCTGAGGACGGAGCAGGTTGTTGGCAGAGAGCATCAGCAGGCGTGCCTCAGCCTGTGCCTCAGCGGACAGGGGGACATGGATAGCCATCTGGTCGCCGTCGAAGTCGGCGTTAAAGGCGGTACAGGTCAGAGGATGGAGCTTCAGGGCGCGGCCCTCCACCAGCACAGGCTCGAAGGCCTGAATACCGAGGCGGTGCAGGGTAGGTGCGCGGTTGAGCATGACGGGATGATCCTTGATGATCTCGTCAAGGGCATCCCACACCTCGGTGCGGCCCTTATCCACCATCTTCTTGGCGGACTTGATGTTGTTGGCGGTGCCGTCCTCCACCAGCTTCTTCATGATGAAGGGGCGGAACAGCTCCACGGCCATTTCCTTGGGCACGCCGCACTGATAGATCTTCAGCTCGGGGCCGACAACGATAACGCTTCGTCCGGAGTAGTCAACACGCTTACCCAGCAGATTCTGACGGAATCGGCCCTGCTTACCCTTCAGCAGATCACTGAGGGACTTCAGCGCACGGTTATTGGCGCCGGTGACGGCACGGCCGCGGCGGCCGTTGTCGATGAGAGCATCCACAGCCTCCTGCAGCATGCGCTTTTCGTTGCGCACGATGATGTCAGGTGCCTTCAGCTGGATCAGTCTCTTCAGACGGTTGTTGCGGTTGATAACGCGGCGATAGAGATCATTCAGATCGGAGGTTGCGAAGCGGCCGCCGTCCAGCTGCACCATGGGACGCAGCTCGGGGGGAATCACGGGCAGAACGTCAATGATCATCCACTCGGGGCGATTGTGGGAAATACGGAATGCATCCACCACTTCCAGTCGCTTGACAATGCGTGCTTTCTTCTGTCCGGCAGCACCGCGCAGCTCAGCATGCAGCTGGCTGGACAGAGCATCCAGACCGCAGAAGGTATCGATCTCGGCATCCAGAGCCATCATCTGCTCCAGTTCCTCTTCCTTCAGATCCATGCCCTTTTCCTGCAGGATATCCCGCTTGGCCTTCAGCTCGTCATACTGAGCCATCAGCTCCAGCTTGCGGGCACTGTCCTCAGAGTTCAGGCCCACGGTAGCCAGCAGCTTCTTAACAGCCTCAGCGCCCATGCCGGCGCTGAAGTCATCTTCATACTTCTCGCGATAGTCACGATACTCCTTCTCAGAGAGGATCTGGTTGCGGCTCAGGGGCGTTTCGCCGGGATCGGTGACGATATAGTTGGCGAAGTACAGGACCTTCTCCAGAATACGGGGGCTGATGTCCAGCAGCAGACCCATACGGGAAGGAATGCCCTTGAAGTACCAGATGTGAGAAACGGGGGTGGCCAGAT
>JAFQFC010000054.1 GCA_017415775.1 Oscillospiraceae bacterium | reverse complement strand
GTGTAGGGCGTGCCGACCCGGCACGCCGCCACAGGAAAAGGTGCGCCTACAAGAAGCGGCGGGAGCAAGCCCCCGCCCTACGGGGTGTGCAGGCAAGAAAAATCCCCGGAGTACAACGTACTCCGGGGAGGGGGGGTTACTTCCACATCCAGCTCTCGCCGGTGGTGCGGAGGGAATGGCTGTAGAGGGCGGTGGCGGCGCTGACCAGCTCCGTGAGGTCGGCGCTGCCCATGGTCTCGTAGCAGGAGTGCATGGCCAGCTGGGGCAGGCCGATATCCACGGCCCGGAGGGGGGCGTGGGTGGTGGCGATGCCGCCCAGAGTAGTGCCGCCGGGCAGGTCGGAGCGGTTGGCGTAGGTCTGGAGCTTCACATTCGCCTTGCTGCACAGCGCCGTGAAGAGGGCGGCGGACACGCCGTCGGTGGTGTAGCGCTGGGCGGCGTTGAACTTTATCACCAGACCGCCGTTGAGCTTGGGGGCGTTCTGGGGGTCGGAGAACTCCGGGTGGTTGGGATGGATGGCGTGGGCGTTATCCGCCGACACCAAGAAGCTCTGGGGCAGCAGGCGGGCATAGTCGCAGCCGCAGCTGCTGGCGATGCGCTGCAGCACCGTGGCAAGCAGGGTAGAACCGGCGCCCTGACGGGTGGCGCTGCCCACTTCTTCGTTGTCAAAGAGGGCGTAGACGTTGACGGCGTCGTTGACCCCCGCCTGCAGGAAGCCCTCCAGACAGCCGAAGGCGCAGGCGAGGTCGTCCAGCCGGGGGGCGCAGAGGAACTGGCCCTGAGTGCCCACCTCCGTACCACGGTCACGGCAGACCAGATACAGGTCGTGGCCCACCACTTCGCCGCCGTCGCCGCTGCCCAGCAGCTGCTGCATCAGGGCGTCCGGGTCGTTGGCCTGGGCCAGCAGGGGGAAGGCGTCCACGTTCAGGTTGACCTTGAAGCCGTTGTTGGCCTCGCTGTTGAGGTGGGGCGCCACGCTGGGGATGATGGCAAGGTCCCGATCCGGGTACACCAGCTGGGCGCTGATGCGGCCCTCCACGTCGGCCATCAGCACACGGCCCGCCACGCCCAAGGGACGGTCGAACCACGAAGCGTTGATGGCGCCGCCGTAGCGCTCGGTGTTCAGCTGCACATAGTCGCCGCTGCGGCGGGTGAAGCCGGGCTTGAGCTTGAAGGTGGGGCTGTCGCTGTGGCTGGCGGTGACCATAAAGCCGGTGGGCTGGCCCACGCTCAGGCGGAAGGCCAGCAGGGTGGTGCCGTTGACGGTCACGTAATACTTGCCGCCGGCGGCAAGGGCCCAGTCCTCAGCCATGTCCAGCGCCGTGAAGCCGGCCTTGTCCAGCGCAGCGGCGGCGTTGGCCACGGCGTGGAAGGCGGTGGGGCTGGCAGCGATATAGTCCAAAAGACGCTGATTCAGAGTGTTTTCCATAGGAGATCCTCCTTATGTTACAGCATTTGCAGCAATCTGAGGTAGAATTCCACGGTGCGCACCAGGGTTTGAACCGGCACACGCTCGTCGTTGCCGTGGATCATGGCGCGCTCTTCCTTGGAAAGGTGCATGGCGCTGAAGCGGTAGACGTGGTCGGAGATGGCGCAGTAGTTCCTCGAGTCGCTGCCCGCCATCATGAGGTAGGGGGACACCAGCGCCTCGGGCCACGTCTGGCGGATGGCGGTCTTGAGAGTCTCCCAGGCTTCGCCGGTGGTCTCGGACACGGCGGAGGCGTTGCCGCCGTCCACCACACGGATGGAGATCTGGTCGTTGTTGATGACCTTTTTCAGGTACTCGGTGGCCGACTCCATGGTGTCGCTGCCCATGAGGTGGATGTTGATGCCCATGCTGGCCTTGGGGGGCAGCACGTTGTAGGCACGGCTGCCTTCCATGCGGGTGACGGCCACGGTGGTGCGCATCATGGCGTTCAGCTCACCGCCGCTCTTTTTGCAGATCATGTCCAGCACCGGCTCAAAGCACCAGAGGTTGGCGAAGATCATGCGGTAGAGGAAGGTGGAGTGACGGCCCAGGGTGTCGAACATCTCCGCCACGGGGCGGGTGAGCTGGCGGGGGAAGGGGTGGTTCTCCATGTCCACCGCCGCCTGACTCAGCTGGCCGAGAATGGTGTGGGGAGGGGGCGTGGAAGCGTGGCCGCCCTGAGAGAGGATGCCCAGATCCATGCTGACGTTGCCCTTTTCGGCAATGCCGATGAGGGCGCACTGACCGTCCACGCCGGGGAACACATGGTCCACCACGGCGCCGCCTTCGTCCACCACCATGGCGGGGCGGACGCCCTGCTCCTTGAGGTAGCTGACGATGGCACGGCAGCAGTCGCCGTCGATCTCCTCCTGGCCGGAGAAGGAGAGGTACAGGTCATTTTTGGGGACGTAGCCGGAGGAGAGCAGCTGCTCCAGCGCCTCCATGACGCCGCAGAGGGTGCCCTTGGTGTCCAGCGTACCACGGCCCCAGAGGACACCGTCCTCCACGAAGCCGTCAAAGGCGGGGCGGGTCCAGCCGCTTTCCTCCACCGGCACCACGTCGTAGTGGGCCATGCACACGCTGGGGGCGGCGTCGCTGGCGCCCTTGATGTGGTAGAGAAGGCCGGTGCGGCCCAGCTTGGTCAGGGTGGCCGCCTCGTGGATGCGGGGGAAGCGCTCACGAAGGAGGTTCTGAAACTTCTCAAACTCCGCCCAGTCCACCAGCGATTCGTCACGGTTGGACACGGTGCGGCAGCGGATCATGGCGGACATATCGTCCACCAGCTTTGCCTCGTCCACCTGCACGGGGGCGGCAGGCACCTGCGGCAGCACGGGCGGGGTGAAGCGGAGGGTGCGGATCAGAATAACGGCAACAAAAACAAGGAGAATTGCCGGGATGATCAACCAATACATATCTTACAGCCAACCTTTCTTATACATGACACGGCCTGCGCCCAGAGCGATCAGCACACCCACAGGCACCAGCACGCCGACGCTGCCGGCAAGACCCGGCACGCACAAAAACAGCACGACCATGAAGGCGAGGGGCGCAATGGCCAGCTTCACATTCTTGCTGATGTACACCACGCCCAGGCCGCCGAAGAGGGCGGGCAGGATGTTGTCGAAGGCGGGCTTCATCACGGGGGAGTCCAGCAGGGGGGAGATGGCGCTGAGGACGCACACGCCGATGACGATCACGATGGTGGTGACGATGGAGCAGGTGGCGATGGCGATGGTGGAGATGACCTCGCCCTCCTCGCTGCCGGGCTTGACGCCGGCGTTCTCCATGGCGGTGAGGGCGCTGGGCGCCTTCAGGCTGGTGAGGTTGCCGGTGACGAAGGCCAGATACGTGCCGCCCACGCCCAGCATGGGGGTGTAGGTGATGACCTCGATGCAGCCCACGGTCCAGTAGATGGGGGCCACGCCGAGGAGGCCCTTCAGCACGGCGGTGAGGGAGGGCCATGCATTATAGTATACGCAGATGGCCACGGGAACCATCAGCACCACCACGGCGGCGGTCCAGATCCAGAGCTTGCCGTAGCGGTCGGTTTGAGTCATATAATCACGCATTGTTCTGCCTCCTTTACGCCAGAATGGGGGTGATGACCACGGCGAACACCATGGCCACGATCATGCTGATGGACATGGCGTAGGTTTCCAGCCACTGCATCCTGCACTTCTTGATGAGGATGCCGCAGACGGCCATGGTCAGGGCGCTGACCAGCAGCACGAAAATGGGGATCCAGCCGGTGATGCCGCCGCGGATGTCGGCAAACACCATGCCCAGGAAGGCGGAGATCATGCCCAGGAACAGCGAGGTCATGAAAATGTCGCTCCACTTTTCGTCCTTGGCCTTCAGGTTCATCATGCCGCCGCGGATCTTCTTCATGAGGATGGGGGGCAGGATGATGCTGGGCAGGATGCCGAGGGTCATGACCCAGGCGATGGCGGAGTAGACCTTGGGATCGGTGATCAGCTCCGAGAGGGAGATGTTCAGGGCGCCCGCGGTGGAGGTGGCGGCAGGCAGCTCATAGGTCAGGGCGCCGATGACGCTCATGCGGATCCACGGCAGGGGGATGCCCAGAAATTTACTCAACGTCACCACGCCCAGCAGGATGGAAACGGCGGGGGCGATGGTGAACACGGCGGTGGCGGTCACCGTCTTTTTCAGCTTGGCGGTGTCGATGCCCAGTTCTTTGGCACGGCGCCATGCGTGGACCAGAAAGAACACGGACTGGGCCAGCACGAACAGGATCACGATCACGGCGATGATGTACAGGAAGGTACTGTTGGGGGTGAAATTCACGGCGGTTTTCCTCACTTTCCCGCCCGATCAGGGGCGAAACAGGTTGAAGTTTATTATACTCTTTTTTGCGGGGGGTGTAAAGAGTGGAAAAGGAGGGGCGGCTGTGGCAAAAGTGTTATTGAAATCTTTCAGGTTTCAGTGATATTATATTCGCCCTAAAAACTGTCCGAAGGACAATATCACGATGCGAAAGCATCATATCACTGCGAAGCAATATCACTCGCCGTCAGGCGAATATAACGAAGGCGCACTTCCTTACGGAGTGCGCCTTGAGGGTGGTCTTTTTGTATGTAGGGAGAGGTCAGCTTCAGGCTTTCTTGCCCAGGGAGCCGTTGACCTTGCCGATGATCAGCAGGGTGACGACCATCAGAACGATGGCGACGGGCAGGGCGATGATGACGTTGGGCAGGAAGGCGGCCAGGACGTAGCTGGCGACGCAGACAGCGGCGACCACCACGGCGTAGGGCATCTGGGTGGCAACGTGGTTGATGTGGTGGCACTGAGCGCCGGTGGAAGCCATGATGGTGGTGTCGGAGATGGGGGAGCAGTGGTCACCCATGACAGCGCCGCCCAGGCAGGCGCCGATGGCCATCATCAGGATGGGGGAGGGCAGGCCGTTGACGGGAGGGAAGACCTCGGTGACGATGGGGATCAGGATGCCGAAGGTACCCCAGGAGGAACCGGTGGCGAAAGCCAGCAGGCAGGCGATGATAAAGATGACGGCGGGCAGGAAGTTCTGCAGGCCGGCACCGAAGCTCTCCACCACGCCGGCGACGAAGGGGGCGGCGCCCAGGCTGCCGGTGACGCCGGAAATGGTCCAGGCGAAGGTCAGGATCAGCGTAGCGGGGACCATCAGCTTGAAGCCCTCAGGCAGGCACTCCATCATCTCGTTGAAGGAGAAGGCCTTGCGCAGCAGGAAGTAGACCATGATGATGATCAGAGAGACGAAGGAACCCATGGACAGGCCGCGGGGAGCGTCGCAGTTGGCGAAAGCTTCCTGCAGGGCCACGCCCTCGAACAGGCCGCCGGTGTAAACCAGACCGATCACGCAGCCGGCGATCAGAATGATGACGGGCAGCACCAGATCGATGACCTTGCCGTTGGGGTTGAACTTCATTGCGGTAGCGTTGGCATAGGGACGCTCGGGAGTGGTGTAGATGTCGCCCTTGGCGGCGTTGTCCTCATGCTTCTTCATGGGGCCAAAGTCGATGTTCAGAGCGGCGGTCAGGAACACCATGATCAGGGTCAGGATGGCGTAGAAGTTGTAGGGGATGGCCTGCACGAACAGGGTGAAGCCGTCGTAGCCGTCGATGATGCCGGAAACGGCAGCAGCCCAGGAGGAGATGGGCATCATGATGCACACGGGAGCGGCCACGGCGTCGCACATGTAGGCCAGCTTGGCACGGGAGATGTGGTGGGTGTCGGTGACGGGACGCATGACGTTACCAACGGTCAGGTTGTTGAAGTAGTCGTCAACGCCCAGCACGATGCCCAGCAGGCCCGTGGAGATCAGGGCGCCGGACTTGGACTTGATGCTGCGGGTGGCCCAGTCGCCGTAGGCCTTGGAGCCGCCGGCACGGATCATCAGAGCCACGATGGTGCCCAGAATGATGAGGAAGATGAGGATGCCCAGGTTGCCGGACACCTCTTCATGCAGGATGCCGAAGAAGTGCTCAATGGCACCGATGGGGTTGCCGCCGGAGTACAGCAGAGCGCCGATGATGATGCCAACGAAGAGTGCGGAGTAGACCTCTTTGGTGATCAGCGCCAGAACAATGGCGACCACGGGGGGAATCAGTGCGGCCCATGTTCCATACAGAGCAGGAGTCATAATACAAGTATCCTTTCATTTTTAATTCTTGTTTTTTCGAACAAAAACAAGATATTTACGTGGTTCATCGTGCAAACTTCCCAAAATAAAAAGAAGTCACAAAGAGGTCTTAAGTATCTCATGATGTTAAGAACTTGTCAAGACTTTTTCGGGAATTTCTGACAAAAAGTGACGGTTTGGCGGGGATGGGGGGCGTGAAAAAAAGACCACCCGGCGGGGACGCAGAAGCCTCCGGCGGCATACTTTTTTCACGAGCAAAAAAAGTATGCAAAAACGCCCGTGGAAACCAATGGTTTCCACCCTTCCTTTGCGCGGCTATACCCCTCTAATGTCGGGTCTTTCTACATCGCGAACTGGAATGCGGTAACTTCGGGGCGAAGACAGGAACTGACTTTCCTCTAACCCGCTTGGCCGCTTACCCTGTACGACGGTAGAATTGCCTGCTCCTACATTTTTGAGTGGTGCGGCAGCGAAAAGAGAAGCAGAGACAGTGCAACATTTAATCCTGTTTTTGTCGGCAACTCTTGCAGAATAAAGGGGGTCAAGGGACCATGGGTCCCTTGCGGCGCTTCTTTGGTGACTTTCTTTCGCTGGTGAAAGAAAGTTACTCGTCGAAGACAGGACAAGATGGCAGCTTCGCAGGGAGTGCGTCAGCATAGAGGAAGTAACAGAGGGCGGCAAAGCAAAAAAGACCACCCGGCGGGGGTGGTCTTTTGATGCTGTGTTTATTTGCCCAGATAGTCCTTCAGCCACAAAATGGCCTGACGGTAGCCCTCCAGACCAAGGCCCATGTAGGTCTTTTGGCAGGCCTTGCCGGCGTAGGAGATCTGGCGGAAGTCCTCCCGCTTGCTGACGTCGGAGATATGCACCTCCACGGCGGGGATGGCCACTGCCTTCAGTGCGTCGAGGATGGCGATGGAGGTGTGGGTATAGGCGGCGGGATTGATGACGATGCCGTCAATGCGGCCGTAGGCTTGCTGGATGGCGTCCACAATAGCGCCCTCGTGGTTGGACTGGAAGAGCTCCGCCTCGATGCCGTTTTCCTCGCAGGTTTGGCGGCAGAGGTCGCACAATGCGGCGTAGTCCTGCTTTCCGTAGATATCCGGCTCACGCAGGCCCAACAGGTTCAGGTTGGGCCCGTTGATGATGAGAAATTTCATAAAAGTGCCTCCTTGATGGCCTTGAGGGTGTCCTCCAGCGGGCCGTTATTGTCGATGATCTGATCGGCAAAGCGGGCGTAGAGGGGACGGCGGCGATCGTACATTTCCTGCAGCTTCCCGGTCTGGGACAGGGGGCGTCCGTCGGTGGGAAGCTGGGAAAGATCACGCTGCAGCCAGAAAATGGTGGCATTCTGGTGCAGAAGGGGATAGTTTTCCGCTCTCGTCACGCAGCCGCCGCCGGTGGCGAGGATGATGCCGCTGCGCTTGCCCAGCCGGGCGATGGCCTCTGTTTCCAGGCGGCGGAAGGCGGCCTCCCCCTGGGTGGCGAAGATCTCCGGGATGGTCATGCCGGCCAGCTCCTGGATGAGGGCGTCGCTGTCACAGACCTCACGGCCCAGCGCTTCGCCCAAGGCGGCGGCCACGGTGGACTTGCCGCAGCCGGGCATGCCGATGAGGACGATGCTGCGCATACTGCGGCGCAGCAGGGCTTCGATGCGGAGCGTCTCCGTGTCGGGGATGGCCTTGCCCAGCCACAGCTCGCCGGCGGCCTTGGCCTGCGCCACCAGCATATGGAGTCCGCCGAAGGCACCGATGCCCAGGGCTTCGGCCTGCAGCATGAGGGCCGTGCGCTCCGGGTTATAGACGATGTCGTACACCGCCTCGCAGGCGGGGAAGGCGGTCAGATCCACGGGGGAAACGCCGGTGTGGGGATACATGCCCACGGGGGTGGTGTTGACGATGATGGCAGCATCGGCGTGGCGGTGGAGATTTTGATAGTTGTCCTCGCCGCTGCGGGAGATGACCACCACCTGCGCCCCCAGAGAGCGCAGCACGGCCTGCACGGTGACGCTGGCGCCGCCGCTGCCCAGAACCAGGGCCTTCTTGCCCGAAACCGCTGCGCCGCTGCGGCGCACGAGGCTCAAAAAGCCGTCGTAGTCGGTGTTGTGGCCGTAGAGGGTGCCGTCAGCGCGGCGCAAAAGCGTGTTGACGCTGCCCAGGGCACGGGCGGCGGGGGACAGCTGGTTGCAGTAGGGGACCACGTCCTTTTTGTAGGGGATGGTCACGTTGATGCCGGTAAAGCTGCCGCCCAGCAGGAAGTCCGCCAGCTGCTCCGGCTCTTTTTCAAAGAGCTCGTAGCTGTAGTCGCCCAGCTGTGCGTGGATGGCAGGGGAGTAGGAGTGGCCCAGGGTCCGGCCCAAAAGACCGCATTTCACCTCAGATCACCTCGCTGTAGCTGCCTAAGTAAGTGAAGGACTCGCAGACGGTGTCCAGCTCGCCCATCAGCTGCAGGAACTGGGGGGAGTAGACGGAGGTGTCCAGATCGAAGTAGAACATGAACTCGAAGTCACGGTCGGGCAGGGGGCGGCTCTCCAGCTTGTTGAGGTTGATGCCCAGGGCATAGAACCGGGAGAGGAGCTTATACAAAGAGCCGGGGCGGTGGGGCAGCACCACCATCAGGCTGGTGCGGTCGGCCCCGGGATAGATCTCCAGATCACGGCTGATGCAGATGAAGCGGGTGTAGTTGTTGCCCTGATCCTGACAGGCGGGGGCCAGATTCTCAAGACCGTACAGCTGGGCGCAGGCACGGCTGGACAGGGCGGCGATATCGGTGCGGTCCGACTGGGCCACGGCTTTGGCGGCCTCGGCGGTGTTGGCGCAGCGGACCACCTTGATCTCCGGGTGGGCCTGCAGGAAGGCGCTGCACTGGCTGATGGCCTGCTCGTGGGACCAGATCTCCCGGATATCCTCCAGCTTTACGCCACGGCGGGCCAGCAGATTGTGGTCCACCTTCAGCCGCACGCTGCGCACGATGCGGAAATTGTGGCGCATCATCAGGTCGTAGACCATGTTCACGCTGCCGGCGGTGCTGTTTTCCAGAGGGATGACGCCGTAGCGGCACAGGCCCTTTTCGATGGCGGCGAACACGGCCTCGAAGTTGGAGAAGTACATCACCGTGGGACGGCGGAACAGCTTCTCCGCCGCCTGCTGGGAGTAGGCGCCCTCCACGCCCTGACAGGCCACCATGGCCGTGGGGGGGAAGAGGGGCTGGGTGTTGGCGATGGCGTTTTCGATGGCGTGGGGCAGGTCCTTCTCGTGGCCCATGAGGCGGGTCTGGGCCGAGCGGCTCAGTTCCATCATCAGGCCGTACAGGTTCAGACCGTATTCCTGCAGGTCCTCAGGCAGCTGATCGGCCACGGACTGCAGCTTTTCCTTCTCCCGTCCGGCGTCCAGCACCGGCTTGTTCACGCTCATCTTATAGCGGGCCACATCCTCGCACACACGCATACGGCGCTCAAAAAGACCCACCAGTTCGGTATCGATTTTATCCAGTTCAATGCGAAGTTCCTTCAGTTCCATGGTTCAAATCTCCTTTTTTCGCTGTAAAAATGCGTCGTACACGGCAATGGCCACCGCCGCCTCCACGCAGGGGACGGCCCGGTGGACGATGCAGGGGTCGTGGCGTCCGTGGATCGTCAGGGTGGTGTTCTCCATCGTGCGCAGGTCCACGGTGCGCTGCTCCTGGCCGATGGAGGGGGTGGGCTTGAAGGCGGCCCGGAGGATGAGGGGCTGGCCATTGGTGATGCCGCCCAGGATGCCGCCGCAGTGGTTGGTGGCAGTGGTGACCCTGCCGCCTTCCATGCAGAAGGGGTCGTTGTGCTGGCTGCCCCGGAGCTTTGCCGCCTCGAAGCCGTCGCCAAACTCCACGCCCTTCACGGCGGGGATGCCGAAGACGGCCTGTGCAATGCGGTTCTCCATACCGCCGAACATGGGGTCGCCGAGGCCTGCGGGGAGGCCCTCCACGATGCACTCCACCACGCCGCCCACGCTGTCGCAGTCCGCTTTGGCCTCGGCGATGCGCTGCTGCATGGCCTGACCGGCTTCGTCCGAGACGGTGGGGAAGGGCTTATGGCTGACGGGGCCGGTAAAGGGGGCGTCGTCGGTGACGTCGGCCACGGCACGGATGCGGGAGCGGACGGTGATGCCCTCACGCTCCAAAAGCTGCAGGCAGATGCCGCCGGCAATGCACAGCGGGGCGGTGAGCCGTCCGGAGAAGTGGCCGCCGCCGGCGTAGTCACGGCTTTCACCGTACTTCACCCAGCCGGTGTAGTCGGCGTGGCCGGGCCGGGGCTTATAGGCAAGCTCGTCGTAATCGCCCGAGCGGGTGTTGGTGTTGCGGATGATGGCGGTGAGAGGTGCGCCGCAGGTGACGTTGCCGGTGAGGCCGGAGAGGAACTCCGGCACGTCGGCTTCCCGGCGGGTGGTGGAATTCTTGTCCCGGCCGGGGGCCCGGCGGCTGAGGAAGGCTTGCAGGGCCGCCATGTCAATGGCAAAGCCTGCAGGCAGGCCCTCCACCGTGACGCCGATGGCGGCGGAATGGGACTGACCGAAGATGGTCAGGCGCAGGTTTTCACCGTAAGTGCTGCTCATAGGACGTCTCCTTTCAGGGCGGCGTAGTCTTCCCAGAACCGGGGGTAGGATTTTTGGACACATTCGCTGCCCAGCACGGTGACGGGGCAGCGGGAGGCCGCCACGGCGGCGGCCATGGCGATGCGGTGGTCGTTGCAGGCATCCACCGTGCCGCCGCAGAGGGCGGCGCCGTGGATGGTCAGGCCCTCGGGCAGCTCTTCCACGCTGCCGCCCAGGTTACGCAGCAGGGCGGCGGTGGTGGCGATGCGGTCGGATTCCTTCAGCCGCAGCCGGGCGGCACCCGTGATGTTCGTCTCGCCTTCGGCGCAGGCCGCCACCACGCTGAGGGTGGGGATCAGGTCCGGGATGGGGGCGGCGTCGATGGTGACGCCGTGAAGCTTTTGGGCCGAAACGGTGACGCTGTCGCCGTTTTGCGTCACTTTTGCGCCGAATTGGCGGAGAATGTCCACCACGGCCCGGTCGCCCTGGGAGGAGGCGGCGTTGAGGCCGGTGACGGTGACGCCGGTTTCGGACAGCGCCCCAGCGCAGAGGAAGAAGGCGGCGTTGGACCAGTCGCCCTCCACCGACAAGTCGGCAGGAAGGTGGGCGGTCTGGCCGCCGGGAATGCGGTAGACCCAGCCGCACTTTGTAAAGGCGATGCCGCTCAGACGCAGGGCGTCCTCGGTCATGGCGATGTAGGCGGCGGATTCCACCGGTTCGGTGACGGTCAGGGTGCTGTCGCCGCTTAGCATGGGCAGGGCCATCAAAAGGCCGGAGATATACTGGCTGGACACGTTGCCGGGGAGGGTGTAGCTGCCGCTTTGCAGCTGGCCGGACACGGTGAGGGTATCGCCATCACGGGTCAAAGTCACGCCGTGGCGCTTCAGTTCTTCATCGAGGGGATGCAGGGGACGCTGGGGCAGGCGGCCTTCCATGCAGAAGGTGGCCTCCACGCCCATGGCAGCGGCCACCGGCAGGAGAAAGCGGAGGGTAGAGCCGCTCTCGCCGCAGGGCAGGGCGGCGGGGTGTTCGGTGCGGCCGGGGGTCAGGCGGATGGCGCTGCCGTCCACGGTGACCTGAGCGCCCAGGGCCTGCAGACACCGGGCGGTGGCGTCGATGTCCCGGGAAATACCGTCACAATGGAGCGTGACGGCCGTTTGGCCCAATGCGGCGCAGATCAGAAGGCGGTGGGCCTGGGACTTGGAGGCGGGGATGCGGACCGAGCCGGTCAGGGCCCCGGCGGGCAGGACGGCAGTCATACAGCACCTCCGGCGGAGAGCCAGCGGGGCAGGGCCGAGGCGGAGAACTTCTGCACCTCGCACCGGCCGATGGCACGGGGCAGCACCAGAGAGACGGTGCTGCCGCTGATCTTCTTGTCCGAGAGAACGGCGGCGCTCAGCGCTTCCAGCGAATAGGGCACGTGGGTAGGCAGGCCGTACTGCTCCAAAAGGCGGATCACGGCCTCGGCGTCGGCGGCGCTCATGGTGCCGAAAGCGGCGGCGGCACGGCAGATCATGGCCATGCCCATGGCTACGCAGTGACCGTGGCCGATGGAATAGTTGCTGACGGCCTCGATGGCGTGGCCGAAGGTGTGGCCCAGATTGAGAAGCTGGCGCTGGCCACGGTCAAACTCATCCTGACAGACGATGTCCCGCTTCATCTCCACGCAGCGGGCGATGATCTCCTCGATGTCCGGGCCGGGGATCTGCTGCAGCTTTTGGAAGAATTCCGCATCGCCCAGGAGGCCGTACTTGATGACCTCGGCGCAGCCGTCACGGCGGACGGTGCCGGGGAGGGTCAGCAGCGTGTCGGGATCGCACCAGACCAGCAGCGGCTGGTGGAAGGCACCCACCAGATTCTTGCCCACGGTGAGGTCCACCGCCGTCTTGCCGCCCACGGAGGAATCCACGGCGGAGAGCAGGGTGGTGGGCACCTGCACATAGTCGATGCCCCGCTGGTAGGTGGCGGCGGCAAAACCGGCCAGGTCGCCCACCACGCCGCCGCCCAGCGCCACGATGAGGTCGCTGCGGGTCAGGTGGTTCTGGGCGAGGAAGGTCAGCACTTCGCCGTAGGTTTGGAGATTTTTGTAGCTTTCACCGCTGGGAATGGCATAGCGCACCACGGTGAAGCCGGCAGAGCGGAGGCTCTCGGCCACCATTTCGCCGTAGAGGGGCAGCACGGTGGTGTCGCTGATGATGGCCACGGTGCAGGCGTCATGGATGGCGGCCAGATGGAGGCCCAGATCCTTCAGCCGGCCCTTGCCGATGCACACCGGGTAGGGGCGGGAAACAGGCACGGAAATGGTGATCATCGTCCGTCCACCTCCTCCTTGCGGCGGCGGCCCTCGTCCAGCAGGGCGGTGAGGGCGCCCAGGTCGTCTGATGCCATGGCGTCACGGTACTGCTGCAGGGCGGCGATGAAGGTGTCCAGCTCCGTCAGCAGGCAGTCCTTGTTTTCCAGAAAAAGCTCGGCCCACATGGCGGGATTCAGCCATGCCACACGGGTCATATCCTTGTAGCTGCCGGCGGAGAAGCCCTTGTGAGAGCCGGCGGTGGGGCTTTTGATATAGGCGTTGGAGACCAGATGGGCCATCTGGGAGGTGAAGGCGATCATCTCGTCGTGCTTGGCGGCGGTGGTGACGCTGAGCCGTCCGAAGCCGGCGGGGGAGAGCAGCTCCTTCACCCGGCCCAGCAGGGCGATATCGTCAAAGTCGGCAGGGACGATGACCATGGGGGCGCCATGGTAGAGGTTGGAGCGGGCATACTTGAAGCCGGAGTTGTGGTTGCCGGCCATGGGATGACCGCCCAGATAGGTGAAGCCGTATTCTGCGGCCACGCCAAACAGCTGCTCACAGACAAAGCGCTTGGTGCCGCAGCAGTCGATGACGATGGGGTGGGGGCCGATGTGGGGGGCCATGGTGCGCACGTACGCCACGGCGGCGGCAGGATTGACGCACACCAGCACGATGTCGCAAGCGCCAATGTTCTCCGCCGTCAGCGGTGCGGCCACGGTGCCGGAGAGCTGTGCAAAGGAGAGGGTGGTGCTGTCGGCGTCGCAGCCCAGCACGGTGTGGCCCGCTTCGGCGTAGGCTTTGGCAAAGGAGCCGCCGATGAGGCCCAGTCCGACGATACCGGCGATCATAAGGCGCTCACCTCACGGACACGGCGGACCTTTTCGGCAAGGTCGGCGTACTGCTCGGGCCGCAGGGACTGGGCGCCGTCGCACAGGGCGTGCATGGGATCGTTGTGCACCTCGATGATGAGGCCGTCGGCGCCGCAGGCAGCGCTGGCAAGGGCCATGGGCAGCACCAGATTGGCCCGGCCGGTGGCGTGGCTGGGGTCAACGATGACGGGCAGGTGGGTCAGCTCGTGGAGCATGGGGACGGCGGCCAGATCCAGGGTGTTGCGGGTGTAGTCGTCGAAGGTGCGGATGCCCCGCTCGCACAGGATCACCTGCTCGTTGCCGCCGGCCATGATGTACTCGGCGCTCATCAAAAATTCCTTCAGCGTATTGGCAAGGCCACGCTTGAGCAAAATAGGCTTGCGGGTCCGGCCCAGCTGGCGCAGCAGGTCGAAGTTCTGCATGTTCCGGGCGCCCACCTGGATCACGTCCACGTCCTCAAAGAGGGGCAGATGCTCCACGGACATGATCTCGGTGACGATGGGGAGGCCCGTTGCCTCACGGGCGATCTTCAAAAGCTCGATGCCCTCGGCCTTCAGGCCCTGGAAATCGTAGGGGGAGGTGCGGGGCTTGAAAGCGCCGCCACGGAGCATGGTGGCGCCGGCGGCCTTCACGGCCTTGGCCACGGTGACGATCTGGTCCTCGGACTCCACGGAGCAGGGGCCGGCGATCATGGCGAAGTGGCCGGCGCCGATCCTGGCATCCCCCACGGTGACGATGCTGTCCTCGGGGTGGAACTTGCGGTTGCAGCACTTGAAGGGGTCGGATACCCGCTTGACGGAGTCCACGATGCCAAGGCTGGCGATGAGATCCATGTCCACATGGGCGGTGTCGCCGATGAGACCCAGCACCGTCTGGTAATCGCCCTCGGAGATGTGGACGCCCAGATGCTGGCCCTGCAGCCATTCGATGAGGGGCTGACGCATTTCTCTGTCTACGCCGTGCTTCAGGATAACGATCATGATGTGTACCTCCGTATATGATAAAAATTATTCAGATAAAGAACTAAAATTTCATGCCGCAGAAACGGCGGGAAAACAAGAGGGTGGGTGCGGCATGAAATTTTTTGTGCATGTGGTCCGCTGTGCGGGCCACGCACTCAAATCAAATGGCAGCGGCGGCGCAGCCGATGCTGCGCTTTTTTGTTTGCAAACCAAACAAAAAGCGGCCCCAGGTGGATAACCTGTGCCGCGTCAATAACAGTTTTGAGAAACCTTATCTTTGCATCACAAATTACCCTTACAGCCTTTCGGCGGTAAAGTAAAAGTAATAGGAAGCAAAGTAAGTCTTACGCATGGAAGAAAACCTCTTTTCCGAATCTAACTGCAATATATATCAAATGAAGGCAAATGTCAACCGCAAAATAGGGAAAAACCGGGGCTGCGCCAGACGAAATTTTGTGGAAAATTGAGAAATACCGGCGGTTAAACGGGTTGCCGTTGACTTTACGGTACTGCTTGCTATAATAAGCTAAACGGATAAAATAGGGGGCGATCCCCGGTTTTTCCGCAACAGAACCTGAATGAAAGGGAAGATTTCCTATGAGCAACATCCTGGAAAAGTCGATGGAATACCTGGCCTCCTGCGACGCCGAAGTGGCCGCCTCCATGGAGCGGGAGTACGCCCGCCAGAAGCGCAACATTGAGCTGATCGCCTCGGAGAACGTGGCCTCCATGGCCGTCATCGCCGCCATGGGCAGCGTGCTGACCAACAAGTATGCTGAAGGGTATCCCGGCAAGCGCTACTACGGCGGCTGCGAGTTCGTCGACGAGGTGGAGACCCTGGCCATCGAGCGGGCCAAGGCCCTGTTCGGCGCTGCCTACGCCAACGTGCAGCCTCACTCCGGCGCACAGGCCAATCTGGCCGCCTATGCCGCCATGCTGCAGCCCGGCGACACCCTGATGGGTATGGATCTGGCCAACGGCGGCCACCTGACCCACGGTGCCAAGGTGAATCTGTCCGGTAAGTATTACAACAGCGTGACCTACGGCGTCAACAACGATACCGGCGTCATCGACTTTGACATGATCGAGGATATGGTCAAGACCCACCGCCCCAAGGTGGTGGTGGCCGGCGCTTCCGCCTATCCCCGTGCCATCGATTTCAAGACCTTCGCTGAGATCGCCCACCGCTACGGCGCCTACCTGATGGTGGACATGGCCCACATTGCGGGCCTGGTGGCCGGCGGTCAGCATATGAACCCCGTGCCTTACGCCGACGTGGTGACCACCACCACCCACAAGACCCTGCGTGGTCCCCGTGGCGGCATGATCCTCACCAACGATGAGGCGCTGCACAAGAAGATCAACTCCGCCGTGTTCCCCGGCAGCCAGGGCGGCCCCCTGATGCACGTCATCGCCGGTAAGGCCGTGTGTCTGAAGGAAGCCGCTTCCCCCGCCTTTGCCCAGTATGCGCAGGACGTGGTGGCCAACGCTGCGGCTCTGGCCGACAGCCTGCGTGCCCACGGCTTTGACATGGTCAGCGGCGGCACCGACAACCATCTGGTGCTGGTGGACCTGCGTCCCAAGGGCATCACCGGTAAGGAGCTGCAGGACAAGCTGGATCTGGTGAACATCACCCTGAACAAGAACGCCATCCCCAACGATCCTCAGAAGCCCGGCATCACCAGCGGCGTGCGCATCGGCACCCCCGTGGTCACCACCCGTGGCTTCCGTCCCCACGAGATGGAGGACATCGTGCAGTGCATCGACATGATCTGCGCCGACTATGAGGGCAATAAGGATCAGGTCATTGCCAAGGTGGCAGAGCTGATCGCCCGGCATCCCATTTATTGAGGAACAATTAAGAATTAACAATTAATAATTAAGAATAAACGATGAAGAATCCGCAGAGAGTGTCCAGTCGGCACGCCCTGCGGATTCTTTCTGCAGGACAGGCCGACCCCGGCCCGCTGCAATCGGGAGAGACCCCTGCTTGTGCGGCGGGGGATTGTGTGGTATGATAATAAAAACCTCCCTCTGACGGGGAAAGCGCCGAAGCGCTGCCGGTGGCAGATAAAGCGACAAAAAAATACCCGGAGAAGGAGAAAATCCTTTTCCGGGTACTTTTTTATGCCTTTTTCCAACGTTTGATGGTATCCATGAAGTTCTCATGCTCCACGGCACGGGGTTCGTAGCGGCAGACCCAGCAGGCGAACTGGAACATGCTGGCCTGCAGCACCAGCACCAGCACGCTGCCAAGACCGAAAGGAGCGCCCAGCAGTGCGCCCACGGCCAGAGCGGCGGCTTCCAGCAGGAATTTCACCACGCCGATGGGTGCTTTGGGCATCTTGCGGCCCAGGATCACCATCAGCGTGTCACGGGGCCCGCAGCCGAGAGCCGGCTTCATGTACACCACCAGCGCAAAGCTGAGCCACAGCTGGGTGCACAGGGTATACACCATGCCCCAGACCATGTTGGGTGCGGCGGGCACGAAGTCGAACACCGCCAGACACAGATCGGAGAACACGGGGATGAAGATGAAGTTTAAGAGCGTGCCGAAGCCCAGCTTGCCCCGGCCCACGATGTCGATGACCACGATGACGCAGCTGATGAGGGCGGTGGCGGTGCCGAAGCTGACGCCGGCGGTGCCGGAGATGCCCATGGCCAGGGTGTTCCAGGCGTTGGTGCCCACCTCGCCTGCCTTGATGGAAAATACGTTGCCGAAGCCGTAGAGGAACAGGCCCGTCAGGCAGAGCAGGACTCTCTTGGTATATTCACGGATCATAGGTTTGGTTTCCTTTTTTATGAACTTGGCAGATTTTGCCGAAATGAGTGTACCACAGGAAGCACCTTCGGTCAAGTAGGGGAGGATTCTATATCCGCCCGTTGTGGGGGGGCAATGCGGGGCGATGAGGACATCGCCCCCTACGGATTTGATCGGTAGAACATCGTAGGGGACGGCCTTTAGGACGTCCCGCCGTGGGATGGTGGCGAATCCCCCCGGTTTCGCTGCGCTCACCCACCCCCCTTTAGGCAAGGGGGGTATGGCCTATCCTACGAAAAAGAGCCGTTTCCT
>JAFQFC010000053.1 GCA_017415775.1 Oscillospiraceae bacterium | reverse complement strand
TGCGCTCTTCTATGGTAAGATGATGGTAGTTCATACAGGTCTCCCTTCCGTAGTTTGGTGTGTGGTAACTTCATTCTACCAGAGATCTGTATGAACTTCTTCTTTTTCCTCTAATGTTGCACTTGATAGTATAATTCACCTACGCTGTAAAAATCCCCCGGTTTCCCCACCTTTTTGCACCAAAGGACCGGGGTTTTCCCGTCATAATTTGGCGGTTGTGGCCGTTGACCGTTCCGGCAAACTTTCCTATAATGGTAGTGCTGAACGAGGAAGCGACGCCGGCGCCGCACGTTCCCGCTCAAGTATTCCGGCCTACTGTGGCCGGCCATTGTCTTTGGAGGAAATTCCATGTACCGCATCAAAACCATGAACAAGATCTCCCCCGTAGGTCTGAACACCTTCGACGCGGCCAAGTACGATGTCCGCGACGATCACAGCGACGAGCATGCCATTCTGGTCCGCTCGGCCAAGCTGCACGACTATGATTTCCCCGCCGACCTGCTGGCCATTGCCCGTGCCGGCAGCGGCGTGAACAATATCCCGCTGGACCGCTGCTCCGAAAAGGGCATCGTGGTCTTCTCCACCCCCGGTGCCAACGCCAACGCCGTCAAGGAGCTGGTGCTGTGCGGCATGCTGATCGCCTCCCGTGATGTGGACGGTTCCATCTGCTGGGTCCGCGAGCAGGTGGACGCCGGCGTGGAGGTGGCCGGTCTGGTGGAAAAAGCCAAGTCCGCCTTCGTCGGCCCCGAGCTGTATCACAAGACCCTGGGCATCATCGGTCTGGGCGCCATCGGCACGCTGGTGGCCAACATGGCCGTGGCTCTGGGCATGGATGTCTACGGCTACGACCCCTACCTGTCTGTGGATACCGCCCTGCGGCTGGACCGCCACGTTCACGTGGTCAAGGACATCAAGGATCTGTATAAGAAGGCCGACTATATCACCGTTCACGTCCACTTTACCGACAAGACCCGCCACATGATCGATGCCGAGGCTCTCAGCTCCATGAAGCGGGGCGTCCGGTTCATCAATCTGGCCCGTGGTGAGATCGTGGATGACGACGCCATGATCGCCGCTCTGGATACCGGCTGGGTTGCCGCCTATGTCACCGACTTCCCCAACAACAAGATCGTCAAGGCACCCCACGTCATCGCCATGCCTCATCTGGGCGCCTCCACCCCGGAGAGCGAGCAGAACTGCGCCGTCATGGCCGCCCGGGAGCTGCAGGACTACCTGGAACACGGCAACATCGTCCGCTCCGTGAACATGCCCGATGTGTCGCTGGAGCGCAGCGGCGTGCAGCGCATGTGCATCCTGCATAAGAATGTTCCCGCCATGCTGGCTAACATCACCACCCTGCTGGCCCGGGACGGCGTCAACGTGGAAAACCTGACCAACAAGTCCAAGGGTGACTACGCCTACACCATCGTGGATCTGGGCGAAAAGGTGAACGAAAGCGTCATCAGCGACGTGAAGAACCTGTCCAATGTCATCCGGGTCCGGGTCATCGGCTAAAACATCTTCCTACCGCCGCAGCGCACCGCTGCGGCGGTACTTTCTTTTATCCTGCAATTGTGTTATACTGAAAAAAACGCAGAAAGGCGGTGCTGTCATGCGATACGATGTGGTGGCGTTGGGCGAACTGCTCATCGATTTTACGGAAAACGGTGTCTCCCCCCAGGGCAATCCTCTCTTTGAGGCCAATCCCGGCGGCGCACCCTGCAATCTGCTGGCCATGTTGGCCAAACTGGGCCGCCGCTGCGCCTTCATCGGCAAGGTGGGTGACGACATCTTCGGCCGTCAGCTGCGGCAGGCGGTGGAATCCGTCGGCATTGACGCCTCTGCCCTGGCGGCCGACGCCAAAGCCCCCACCACCCTGGCCTTTGTGAAGAATGCGCCCAGCGGCGAGCGGGAGTTCTCCTTCCTGCGGGAAAACGGCGCCGATATTGCGCTGCGCCCGGAGGATCTGCCCGCCGAAATGCTGCAGAATACCCGCATCTTCCACTACGGCTCTTTGTCCATGACCCACGAGGGTGTCCGTTCCGCCACCCGCCGGGCCATTGCCATCGCCCGGGAGAGCGGCGCCCTGCTGTCCTTTGACCCCAACCTGCGCCCGGCGTTGTGGGAAACCCTCGATGCAGCCAAAGCGCAGATCGCCTGGGGCCTGGCCCAGTGTCACATCTGCAAGATCTCCGATGACGAGCTGCAGTTCATGACCGGCGAAACCGGGGAATCCGCCGGCGCAGCGGCCCTGCTGCAGCAGTATCCCAACATCCGCCTGCTGTGCGTCACCGCCGGTGCCGCCGGCAGCACCGCTTACTATGACGGCAGCAGCGTCCACGTCCCCGCCTTCATGCTGGGCGGCACCATCGACACCACCGGCGCCGGTGATACCTTCGGCGGCTGCATACTGCACGCCGTGCTGGGCCACGGCCTCCATGGGCTGGACCATGCCGCCCTGACTGAGGCGCTGCGCTTTGCCAACGCCGCCGCTTACCTCGTCACCAAGCGCAAGGGCGCTTTGCGCTCCATGCCCGAGCAGAGCGCTATCGAAGCCGTCCTGCATTCCTGACCAAGGAGGCACCATCGTCCGCAGGCAGGCAGACGCCGGCTGGAAAGCCCCCATCGAAGCAGACCGAAGAAAGAGAGGCAGATAATATGTACGGAGCGATTTTAGGCGATATCATCGGCAGCCCCTACGAATTCGACAGGGGCAGCAAGACCAAAGACTTTCCCCTCTTCAGCGCCCGCAGCACCTTCACCGACGACACGGTGATGACGCTGGCCGTGGCGGAAGCTTTCATGGACGCACCCCTCGACGAGGGCATCCTCCGCACCCGTCTGGTGGAGGCCATGCAGCGCTGGGGCAAGGCCTATCCCCACGCCGGTTACGGCGTCCGCTTCTCCGACTGGCTGTGGGCCGACGATCCCCGCCCCTACGGCAGCTACGGCAACGGCTCTGCCATGCGTGTTTCGGCGGCGGCGTGGCTGTATGACGACATGGACACCGTCCGCCGCATGGCCCGTCTGTCTGCCGCCGTGACCCACAACCATCCCGAGGGCGTCAAAGGTGCCGAGGCCACCGCCGCCGTCATCTTTCTGGGCCGCACCGGCCACAGCAAAGCGGCCATTCGTGACTACGTGGTGCAGGAGTTCGGTTACGACCTCAGCCGCACCTGCGACGAGATCCGCCCCGGCTACTACCATGTGGAAAGCTGCCAGCAGACGGTGCCGGAGGCCATCACCGCCTTTCTGGAAGGCACGGATTTCGAGGATGTGATCCGCACCGCCGTGTCTCTGGGCGGTGACTGCGACACACTGGCCGCCATTGCCGGCTCTATGGCCGAGGGCTTTTACGGCGTGCCGGAGGAGCTGCGGCGGCAATGCCGGGCCTTCCTCAGCCAGCCGCTGCGGGAGATCCTCCTGCGGTTCGACGCCAAAATTTCCAAATAAATTGCAGAAACCACCGGTATTTCCCCAAAAATACCGGTGGTTTTTTCTTTTCTTTTTCTCCTCTGCGTCCTTTCCTCTTTCCGAACTTTCTTTTTTGTTTAGTCTTGAACTCACAGCGCTTTTGCGATATAATATTTTAGTATTAGTATAATTTGGGTGTATTGCGTCAAGGTGTTCTTTTTCGCCGTACACGGGAATCTTTCCCAACTTTAATTTGAGGTGTTTAACCATGGAACTGAAGCCCTTTGCAAAAAGAGTCTGGCTCTCCTCCCCCACCATGCACGGTGAGGAACTGGCCTACATGACGGAAGCTTATGAGACCAATTGGATGAGTACCATTGGTGAAAATATCAATCGCTGTGAAGAGAGCATCTGCCGCCTGCTGGGCTGCCGCCATGCTGTGGCCCTGTCCGCCGGTACTGCTGCACTGCACATGGCCGTGAAGCTGGCCGGCGTCAAGCCCGGCGACAAGGTGCTGTGCACCGACATGACCTTCGCCGCCACGGTGAACCCCATCGTTTACGAGTTTGGCGAGCCGGTGTTCGTGGACTGCGAGCGTGAGACCTGGAACATGGATCCCGCTGCGCTGGAGCGTGCCTTTGCCCTCTATCCGGAGGCCAAAGTGGTGATCCTGGTGCATCTGTACGGCACGCCCGCCAAGATCGACGAGATCCGGGCCATCTGCCAGGCCCACGGCGCCACCCTCATCGAGGACGCCGCCGAGTCTCTGGGCGCCACCTACAAGGGCCGTCCCACCGGCACCTTCGGTGCTTTCAACGTCATCAGCTTTAACGGCAACAAGATCATCACCGGTTCCAGCGGCGGCATGCTGCTGACCGATGACGATGCCGCCGCTGCCAAGGTCCGCAAGTGGTCCACCCAGAGCCGTGAAGCCGCTCCCTGGTACCAGCACGAGGATCTGGGCTACAACTACCGCATGAGCAACGTGATCGCCGGCGTGGTCCGTGGTCAGCTGCCCTGGCTGGAGAACCATGTGGCACGCAAGAAGGAGATCTACCGGCGCTACCAGGAGGGCCTCAAGGGGCTGCCCGTGTCGCTGAATCCCTATCTGCCGGAGATCATGGAGCCCAACTTCTGGCTCAGCTGCCTGCTCATCGACGAGACCGCCATGTGCCCTCAGGAGCGCACCGACACCACCGTTTCCTACATCACCGAGCCGGGTAAGAGCTGCCCCACCCAGATCCTGGAGACCCTCAGCGCCCTCAACGCCGAAGGCCGTCCTATCTGGAAGCCCATGCACCTGCAGCCCATCTACCGCAGCAACGCCTTTGTCTCCGCCTGCGAGGGCGGCGATGTGGGCGCCGACATCTTCCGCCGAGGCCTGTGCCTGCCCAGCGATCACAAGATGACCGACGAGCAGCAGGACGCCATCATCGAAACCATCCGCCGCTGCTTTGACTGATCCCCCCAAGGCAGCTTTGTGCCGATACTGCGGGGAAAATCATGCATCAACTGCGAGGAGAGCTTATGAGCCAGAACATGATGGTCAGCGTGATCTGCAACACCTATAACCACGGTCCTTATGTCCGTGATGCGCTGGAGGGCTTCGTGACGCAGCAGACCAGCTTCCCCTTTGAGGTGCTGGTCCACGACGACGCTTCCACCGACAATACCGCCGACATCATCCGTGAGTACGAGGCCAAATATCCCGAGATCATCAAGCCCATCTATCAGACGGAAAACCAGTATTCCCAAAAAGTGCGCATCGACCGCACCTTCCAGATCCCCCGCATCACCGGCAAGTATGTGGCCGTGTGTGAGGGCGACGACTACTGGACCGACCCGATGAAGCTGCAAAAGCAGGTGGATTTTCTGGAATCTCATCCCGACTATTCCCTGTGCGCCTGCTCCACCGTGTGGCTGGATATGACCACAGGCAAAGCGGTGCCCCGCGCCCATGCCGATGTGGATTATGACGTTACGGTGGAAGATCTGGTGCTGCAGCGTCCGGAGCGAAGTTTCCAGTACGCTACGGTTGTTCTGCGTGCCGAGGTCTTTATCCATCGTCCCGAGTGGATGCAGCATTTCCGGGTAGGAGATCTCCCCCTCTTTCTCCGTGCTGCCGACTACGGCAGCATCCGCATGATGGCCGACACGATGGCCGTTTACCGCTGTCAGACCGCCGGATCGTGGACGGCGCGGACGCAGGCTGATCCCAAGCTATATGCCGCCATGCTTCAAAGCGTGGCAGATGGACTTGCCGCCTTTAACGATGCCACCGGACACCGCTATGACGTGGTCATCACCCGCCGCATCAAGGCGCAGCGCTACCATATCGCCCGCCTGCAGCGGGATTGGGCAGCCCTGCGCTCGCCGGAGCTGCGGGAAGTATATGAAAGCCGTGCGCCGCTGACCAAGCTGTCCGATTTTCTCGCTTGCAAGGCCCCCCAGCTGCAGGCAGCGCTCAGTCGCCTTCTCAAGGGCTAAGTACAGACATACTTCATTTTTTCACACAAGGAGTTTCCCTTATGACACCCAAAATCAGCGTCATCGTCCCTGTATACAAGGTAGAAACCTATCTTCCCGCCTGCTTAGAGTCCATTACCGCCCAGATCTTCCGCGATTTTGAACTAATTTTGGTGGATGACGGCTCTCCCGACACCTGCGGTGCCATGTGTGACGCCTATGCTGCCGATCACTCAAACACTCGGGTTCTGCATCAGGCCAACGCCGGTCTGTCCGAGGCACGCAACAACGCTGTCAAAATCGCCCGAGGCGAATATGTGACCTTCATCGACTCCGACGACTTTGTGACTCCTGACTATCTGGAATATCTGCTGTATCTGGCAGAAAAAAACAACGCAGATGTTTCCTGCGGCCAAGCCCTCTCCTTCCCCGACGGGATCGTCCCCACGCTTCCTGTTGTGCAGGAATCGGAACAGTACCTGTCTGCCGAACAGGCGCTGAGCGGCATTTGTTACGGGAAATTCCCCATCTTTGCTTGCAGCAAGCTGTACAAGCGCGAGCTGGCAGCCAAGTACCCCTATCCCGCCGGACAGCTGTACGAGGATACTGCCACCACCTACAAGCTCGTGGGCGATGCCGGTCACATGGCCTACGGCAATCGAGTCATCTACTATTGGCGGCAGCGCAGCGGCAGCATCACTCACTCTGCCATCAACGAGCGCCATTTCTACGGCATCACCGCCGCCAAGGAACAGCTGGCCTACATGGAGCAGCATTATCCCAGCGCCGTTCCGGCAGCACGGGCCCGCTGTGCTATGAAGATCATCGACCTGTCTTACCGACTGGTCATGGGGAAGATGGACCGTCCCCTCTTTGAACGCATTCGTGCCGAAATCAAGCCACTGCTTCCGCAGCTGAAGGCCGATCCCAAAGCCGGACGTTCCCTGAAGATCCGTTCCACTGCTTTGTGCTGGGGTTATCTCCCCTACCGCATACTTTCTCTAATTTACTATGAGCTTTGTCGGCTCACCAAGCACAAGTCTTTTATCCCAACAAATTGAGGCATTTTTCATGAAACACCCCCAAAGCAAAAAATCCGTCTTTTCCGCATTGGTCTGGAAATTTGGCGAACGTTTCGGCTTCCAGCTGTCCCAGTTCCTGCTGCAGCTGGTGCTGGCCCGCATCCTTGACCCGGAGCATTACGGCCAGCTCAGCCTGATGGCCATTTTCATTTCCCTGTCCAATGTGTTCATTCAGCGGGGCTTCAACACCGCCCTCATCCAGAATAAAGATGTCACCGATGACGACTACTCCTCCGTTTTCTGGGTCACCATGGGGATCGTCATTGCCGTCTACACCGGCCTGTTCTTTGCTGCGCCGGCCATCGCCCGGTTTTACGAAATGCCGGATCTGGTGGCCCCCTTCCGTGTCATCTGTCTGGCTCTGTTCCCCGGTGCGCTCAACTCCATCCAGCTGGCCAAGGTCAGCCGTGCTTTGGATTTCAAGCACATTTTCCTCAGCAACATCACCGCCATTCTGGTGGCTGCCGCCGGCAGCATCACCGTGGCGCTGCTGGGCGGCGGTCTGTGGGCGCTGGTGACTCAGTACCTGCTGACCATCTCCGTTTCCTGCCTTGTGATGTGGTTCAGCGTGGGCTGGCGCCCCGCTTTTGTGTGCCATATCCAGCGGGTGAAGGTCCTCTTTGCCTACGGCTGGAAGCTGCTGGTCTCCGGCCTCATCGACACGCTGTATCAGGACCTGCGCAGTCTGGTCATCGGCAAGAAGTACGATTCCGGCACGCTGGGCTACTATAACCGGGGCAAGCATTTCCCCCAGTTCATCATCACCGCCATCAACACCTCGGTGCAGAGCGTGCTGCTTCCGGCCATGTCTGCCGATCAGGACGACAGGACCCGTGTCAAGCGGATGATGCGCAGCTCCATCATGCTCAGCGCCTTCATCCTCTTCCCCATGATGGCCGGTCTTGCCGGCGTGGCCGAGCCGCTGATCTCTCTGCTCCTGACGGACAAGTGGCTGCCCTGCGTCCCCTATCTGCGGATCTACTGCTTCACGCTGGCCTTCTCCCCCGTACACACGTGCAACCTGCAGGCCATCAACGCCATGGGCCGCAGCGACATTTTCCTGAAGCTGGAGATCATCAAGAAGTCCATGGGCATCACCGCACTGGTCATCGCCGTGTTCTGCTTCGACTCTCCGCTGGCCATCGCCATGACCGGCGTGGTCACCACGCTGATCAGCTGCTTCATCAACGCTTATCCCAACAAATCGCTGGTGAATTACACCTATTTCGAGCAAATGAAGGACATTCTGCCCTCGTTCCTGCTGTCGGCGGTCATGCTGGGCGTGGTGCTGACCGTGGAACTGCTGCATCTGAGTTCCTTTGTCACCATGCTGCTGCAGGTCGCTGTGGGCGTGGTGGTCTACTTCGCTCTGGCGGCGCTGTTCCGCCCCGAACCCTTCCGGCTGCTGGTGCAGCTGCTGCGTTCCAAGCTGAAAAAGTAATTGCATAGGAGCAAATCATGTCTACACAGAAAAAACTGCTGCTTCTGGGCGGCTCTCGCTATCTGCTGCCGGTGATCGAGGCGGCTAAAAAGCTGGGCATTTACACCATCTCCTGCGACTATCTGCCCGACAACATCGCCCACAAATACTCCGATGAATACCGCAATGTCAGCATCATCGACAAGGAGGCCGTGCTGGCCGCCGCCCGTGAACTGCAGGTGGACGGTGTCATGTCCTTCGCCTGCGATCCCGGCGTGGTCACCGCCGCCTACGTGGCCGAAAAGATGGGCCTGCCCTCCTGCGGCAGCTACGAGTCCGTCTGTATTCTGCAGAACAAGGGCTTGTTCCGCCAGTTTTTGACCGAGCACGGCTTCACCGTGCCTGCCGCCAAGGGCTATACCCACATCGAGGACGCCCTGAACGACACGGAGCTGTTCCACTGGCCCGTCATCGTCAAGCCCACCGATTCCGCCGGCAGCAAGGGCGTGACCCGGGTGGACGACCCCGCCGCACTGGAGGAGAGCATCCGCTATGCCCTGTCCTTCTCCCACTGCGACGAGTTCATCATCGAGGATTTCATCGAGAAGAAGGGCTTTTCCTCCGACACCGACTGCTTCTCCGTGGATGGCAAGCTGCAGTTCGTGTCCTTCTCCAGCCAGCGCTTTGATGAAAGCGCCGAGAACCCCTACACCCCTTCGGCCTACAGCTGGCCCGCCTCTATCTCCCCTGCGCATCAGCAGGAGCTGACGGGCGAGCTGCAGCGGCTGCTGACGCTGCTGCACATGGGTACCTCTATTTATAATGTAGAGACCCGTGAGGGGACTGACGGCCGGGCCTATATCATGGAAGTATCCCCCCGTGGCGGCGGCAACCGTCTGGCAGAAATGCTGCGCTACGCCACCGGCGTGGATCTGGTGACCAACGCTGTCCGTGCCGCCGTGGGCCTGCCCACCGAGGGCGTGGTGCAGAAGCCCTACAACGGCTGCTGGGCGGAGATCATCCTCCACAGCGATACCGCCGGCGTGTTTGACCGCCTGTGGATCGCCGAGGAGATCCGCAGCAATATTGTGGAAGAAGACCTGTGGATCGCTCCGGGCACCAAGGTGGGCGGCTTCTCCGCCGCCAACGAGGCCGTGGGCACGCTGGTGTTGAAATTTGAAACTGAGGAGCAGCTGCAGCGGGTGATGAACGACGTTCCCCGCTATGTCAAGGTGCAGCTAAAGTAATCGTTATGAAGGAAATCGGCGGATATCTGGAGCTGGAGCATTGCTCCGGCGAGGAATACCACGCCCGACTGGTGGGCGTCAACAGCGGCCGCAATGCGCTGCTGTACATCCTCCGGGCAAGAGGCGTGAAAAAACTGCATATTCCCGCTTTCCTGTGTGACAGCGTTTCCCGCCTGTGCCTGCGGGAGGGTGTGGAGTTCGCCGTCTACGGCATCGGCCGGGACTTCCTGCCCCGGTTCGACGGCGTGCTGGGCGAGGGCGAGTGGCTGTACGTGGTCAACTACTACGGCCAGCTCAGTGATGCGTATCTGCTGGAGCTGCAGGCACGCTATGGCCGCATCATCGTGGACCATGTGCAGGATTTCTTCCGCCGTCCCCTGCCGGGGATAGACGCCGTCTACTCCTGCCGCAAGTTCTTCGGCGTACCGGACGGCGGCTACGCCGCCTGCGACGCCGTTCTGCCGCTGGAAGAGGACAGCTCCCGGGACCGGATGGGCCATCTTCTGGGCCGCTTTGAGGTGAGCGGCTCGGCCTATTACGCCGATTTCCAAAAAAACGACGAACGTTTCTATGACCTGCCTCTGCGGGCTATGTCGCCCCTGAGCCGCAACATTCTGCGCTCGGTGGACTACGAGGCCGTGCGGCAACGCCGCAATGACAATTACGCCGTGCTGGCGGCGGCGCTGGATGGGCGCAATCCCCTGCGTCTCACGGCGCCCGACGGCCCCTACTGCTACCCCTTCTACTGTGAAAACGGCATGGCCCTCAAACGGGCGCTGGCACAGCGGAAGATCTATGTGCCCACCCTGTGGCCCGATGTGGCGGCAGAGGCGGGCAGCGTGGAAAAAGCCTATGCCGAAAACATCCTGCCGCTGCCGGTGGACCAGCGGTACGATGCCCATGATATGCAGCGCATACTGGATGCGCTTTTTGAGCTGACCACCGGATAAGGAGACTGACACTATGCTGAATTTGACCGGAAAGACGCTGCTGGTGATGGACCGCACCGCTCTGGCCGCCTGCGCCGTCAGACGGGCCAGGGAGCTGGGCTGCAAGACCATCGTGGCCAATTTCTATCCCACGGAGGACTCTCCCTCCAAGCAGATCGCCGATGTTGCCATTGACATCGACATTTCTCACACCGACGAAATGCTGGCGCTCATCAAGGAATACCACGTGGACGGCATCTTCGTGGGCTGGACCGATTCCCACCTGCCCTTCTACGCCGACATCTGCGAAAAGGCGGGTCTGCCCTGCGTGGGCACCAAGGAGCAGTTTGAGATCCTGTCCAACGACAAGCGTGCTTTCAAGCGCTGCTGCGAGACCTACGGTGTGCCTGTGCCGGCCACCTATCGCCTGACCATGGACTTTGCCCGGGAGGATCTGGACAAGATCGAATACCCCGTCATCGTGAAGCCCGCCGACGAAAGCGGCAGCCGCGGCATCCGCAAGTGCCTGAACGAGCAGGAGCTGATCGAGAACTATACCTGGCTGTACCACCGTTCCAGGAGCAAGAAGATCTTTGTGGAGCAGTACATCGACAGCACCCAGGAAGTGTTCATCCACTATACCATGAAGGACGGCCAATACAGCCTGTCCTCCGCTTTCATGAAGCACCGGGCCCAGAACGAAAACGGCGTGGCCGCCTCCTGCCTGCTGCACGTGTTCCCCATCACCTGTCTGGATCACTACCGCAAGGTGGCCGAGCCCGCTGTTCTGGCCATGATGAAGGGTCTGGGCCTGCAGTACGGCGCCATCAACTTCCAGGGCTCCCTTATGGGCGAGAAGTTCTATTTCTATGAATCCGGCCTGCGCATGGGCGGCGAGCAGCACTATGTGTTCGGCAGCGTTCTCAACGGCGTCAGCACGCTGGACCTGATGATCGAGTTCGCCCTGACGGGCAGAATGGACAGCGCCGACCTGCTGGCGCTGGACAACCCCTACTACAGCAAGCCCTGCGTCAACTACTATGTGACCCTGCGGCCCGGCACCATCACCTCCATTGCCGGCATTGAGGAAGTGGAAAAGATGCCCCAGGTGCTGCAGAACGCCACCTTCAAGAAGATCGGCGACACCATCGAGCCGTCTAACAATCTGGACCGCGTGATCTACCGCCTGCATGTGATGGATGACACGCCGGAGCAGCTGGCAAAGACGCTGGAGACCATCAGCCACACGCTGCACATTCTGGACGAGAACGGCCATGAGATGCAGCTGGAAGTGGTCACCTATGACCGTGCGCTGGACATGCTGAGCAATTCCTGAGGTGTCTATGAACAGCAAATTCTGGAAATATACCGACGGCACCGCCCGCTGGAAGTATGACTCTCCTTTTGAAAACTGGCTCAGCCGCCGGGCCGACGAAAGCGAGTGGATGAAAGCTCTTTACGTGGGCTTTTACCGACTGATCGACGGCAGCTTTTATCGAGGCGGCCTGCCTTTTATCGACCGGGAGATCGCAAATTTTCAGCAGCTGGGCGGCACGCTGCCCTGGCCCCGCAAGCGTATCGTGCGCGACATGGTCTATTCCCTGCACCGCTTCGGCGCTATGTTCAACGAATACTTCCGCTATGAGTTCTATCTGAAAAATGCGGCCGGGCGGGATGAGTACATCTGCGACAAAGCCCGCTATGATTATTACCGCCGAATGAACCGCACGGAAAACCTGCCCATTTTTGACGATAAGGGCAAGACCTACCAATATTTTGGTGCTTTTTACGGCCGGGAAGTGCTGGCCGTGGAATCTGCGGCGCAGAAGGCCGACTTTGCCGCCTTTGTCTGCCGCCATGCCCCGGTGATGATCAAGCCTCTGGGCAGCAGCGGCGGACGCAATATCCGCAAGCTGACCATTGCCCCGGAAGCCGCCGACACTTTCTTCGATGAAACACTGGCCAAGGGCCCCTTCATTGCCGAAGAGGTGATCGTGCAGGCCCCGGAACTGGCTCAGTTCCATCCCGCTTCTCTAAATACCGTCCGTCTGCCCACCATTACCGTGGGTGAAGAGGTCCATGTGTTCGGCCCCTTCCTGCGGCTGGGTACCGGCGGCAGCGTGGTAGACAACGCCTTTGCCGGCGGCTGCTTTGCCTGCATTGACGAGGAAACCGGCATCGTCTCCTCTCCCGCCTGCAGCAAGTCCGGACAGGTGTTTCTCAAGCACCCTGATACCGATCTGCCCATCATCGGCTTCCGGCTTCCGGAGTGGGACAAAGCCGTGGCCCTGGCGGCACAGCTGGCCGCCGTGGTGCCGGACAACCACTACGCCGCATGGGATCTGGCCTACAGCGACAAGGGCTGGGTCATGGTGGAGGGTAACGCCCGGGGCGAATTCGTCATGCAGATGCCCGACAAGGTGGGCCGCAAGCGCCGCCTGCTGGCCCTGATCCAACGCATTGAGCAGGAAAACTGACTGAAAACAAAGGTGAATCTATTCATGAGCAACAAAACCATCAACGTGACCCGTTCCTCCATGCCGGAGTTTGATGAATACTGCGCCGAGATCCGTTGTCTGTGGGACAGCCGCTGGCTGACCAATGCAGGCAGCAAGCACCGTCAGCTGCAGCAGCAGCTGGAGGCATATCTGGGCGTGCCCCATCTGGCCCTCTATACCAACGGCCATCTGGCGCTGGAGAATGTGATCGCTGCCATGGATCTGCCTGCCGGCAGCGAGGTGATCACCACTCCCTTCACCTTCGTTTCCACCACCAACGCCATCCTCCGCTGCGGCCTTGTGCCGGTGTTCTGCGACGTGGAGGACACCTTCTACACCATGGACCCCGGCAAGATCGAAGCGCTCATCACTGAAAAAACGGCCGCCATCGTGCCGGTCCATGTCTACGGCAACCTCTGCAACGTAGAGGCCATCGGCGCCATCGCCCGCAAGCACGACCTGAAAGTGATCTACGATGCGGCCCACGCCTTCGGCGCACGGCTGCACGGGCAGGGCGTGGGCAGCTTCGGCGACGCCGCCATGTTCTCCTTCCACGCCACCAAGGTCTACCACACCATCGAGGGCGGCTGCGCCTGCTATCACGACGACGCCCTCACCGACACGCTGAACGAGCGGCGCAACTTCGGCCTGCACGGGCAGGAGGATTGCCTCTACGCCGGCGGCAACGCCAAAATGAGCGAGTTTCAGGCTGCCATGGGCATCTGCAACCTGCGCCACATCGACGGCGAGATCGCACGGCGGGGCGAAGCCGTGGCACACTACCGGCAGCGTCTGGAGGGTATCCCCGGCATCCGCCTGTGTCCTGCACAGGAGGGCGTCACTCCCAACCACGCCTATTTCCCCGTGGTGTTTGACGGTTATCGTTTCACCCGTGATGAAATCTTTGAAAAGCTGAAAGAAAACGGCATTATTGCCCGCAAATACTTCTATCCCCTCACCAACGATTATACCTGCATGTCCCACCTGCCCACCGGCGGCGCCCACAAGACACCGGTGGCGGCTCACATCGCCGCCCGGGTGCTGACGCTGCCCCTGTTTGCCGACCTGACGGCACAGGACGTGGACCGGATCTGCGACATCATTCTCGGATAAAAAGGAGGAACTCCTATGAAAGGCATCATTTTGGCCGGCGGCAAAGGCACCCGCCTGTATCCCATGACCAAGGTGGTCTCCAAGCAGCTGCTGCCCATTTACGATAAGCCCCTCATCTACTACCCCCTGTCCATGCTGCTGCTGGCAGGCATCCGGGAGATCCTCATCATTTCCACCCCCGAAGACACCCCCGTGTATGAGCGGCTGCTGGGCGACGGCAGCTACATCGGCGTGGACATCTCCTACAAGGTGCAGGAGACGCCCCGGGGTCTGGCCGACGCCTTCATTCTGGGCGAGGAGTTCATCGGTGACGGCAGCGTGTGCCTGATCCTGGGCGACAATGTGTTCTTCGGTCAGGACATGACCCGTGTGCTGCGCCGTGCCAAGGACAATCTCAACGGCGCCACCATCTTCGGCTATCCCGTGAAGGATCCCTCCGCCTTCGGCGTGGTGGAGTTCGACAAGGAACACCATGTGGTGTCCATCGAGGAAAAGCCCGCCCATCCCAAGTCCCATTACGCCGTCCCCGGTCTGTATTTCTACGACAACCGGGTGGTGGAGATCGCCAAGAACGTACAGCCTTCCGCCCGGGGCGAGATCGAGATCACCTCGGTGAACAACGCCTATCTGGCCATGGGCGAACTGAAGGTGGAGCTGATGGGCCGCGGCATCGCCTGGCTGGACACCGGCACCCCCGACGGCATGCTGAAAGCCTCCCAGTTCGTGGAGGCCGTGCAGGCCCGGCAGGGCTTCTACATCTCCTGCATCGAAGAGATCGCATGGCGCCGCGGCTTCATCACCGCCGGGCAGCTGCGTGAGATCGGCGAGAGCCTGAAAATGACCGATTACGGCCAGTATCTGCTGAGTCTTGTCCGGGAGGAATGCTGACATGACCATCATCGTCACCGGCGGTGCCGGCTTTATCGGCGCCAACTTTATTTTCCATATGCTGGGCAAATACCCGGACTACCGCATCGTCTGTGTGGATAAGCTGACCTATGCAGGCAACCTGTCCACCCTGTCCTCCGTGATGGACGATCCCAACTTCCGCTTTGTGAAGCTGGACATCTGCGACCGGGACGGCGTGTACCGCCTTTTCGAGGAAGAGCACCCCGACATGGTGGTGAACTTCGCCGCCGAAAGCCATGTGGACCGCTCCATCGAAAACCCTGAGGTGTTCCTGCAGACCAACATTCTGGGCACCCAGGTACTGATGGACGCCTGCCGCAAGTACGGCATACAGCGCTATCATCAGGTGTCCACCGACGAGGTCTACGGCGACCTGCCGCTGGATCGTCCCGACCTTCTCTTCACCGAGGAGACCCCCATCCACACCAGCTCCCCCTACTCCTCCTCCAAGGCGGCGGCGGACCTGCTGGCCCTGGCCTATCACCGCACCTACGGCCTGCCGGTGACCGTGTCCCGCTGCTCCAATAACTACGGCCCCTATCACTTCCCCGAGAAGCTGATCCCCCTGATGATCGCCAATGCCCTGAACGACAAGCCTCTGCCCGTCTACGGCGAAGGTCTGAACGTCCGGGACTGGCTGTATGTGGAGGATCACTGCAAGGCCATCGACCTGATTCTGCACAAAGGCCGGGTGGGCGAGGTGTACAATATCGGCGGCCACAACGAAATGCGCAACATCGACATCGTGCGGCTCATCTGCAAGGCGCTGGACAAGCCCGAGAGCCTCATCACCTATGTCACCGACCGCAAGGGTCACGACATGCGCTACGCCATCGACCCCACCAAGATCCATACGGAGCTGGGCTGGCTGCCGGAGACTAAGTTTGCCGACGGCATCCAGAAGACCATCCGCTGGTATCTGGAAAACCGGGAGTGGTGGGAAACCATCATCTCCGGCGAATATCGGAATTACTACGAAAAAATGTACGGTAACCGCTGACTGCGGCCTCTGTGTAAAAGATAAGGACGGATGTAACTATGACGAATTACGAAAAGCTGCTGGAAGAGGTTCGCGCCCTCGGCATGGACTACCGCTGGGCCAACATGTTCGTCAAAAAGCTGCAGAAGGACGAAGCCGCCTTCCCTACTGACGAGGCAACCAGGCAATGGGCCTTGCAGCGAGGTTTCTATCCCGGCCGTGTGGCATTGTACGGCCTGACGGAAGAAAACTATCGGGACTATATGCCCGACTGGAACTACTTCATGCTCCATCCGCTGAACCACCACTTCAGGAAGTGGCTGGATAAGCTGACGCTGAAGTACGTCCTCAACAGCAACGGCTGCGAGAGCACCATGCCGGCGTACTATCTCTATGTGGAAAACAACGACCACTATACGTATTTGATGGATGCGCCCGCCCACATCAAAAAAGACAAGGACTTCCTTTTCCATCTTCTGAAAGAAAAGGGTACGCTGGTGATGAAGCCTAACTCCGGCACCTCCGGCGGCCTGGGTTTTGTCAAGATGGAGCTGCGTGACGGCCAGCTCTACGAAAATAACAAGCCCATTGATATGGCACACTATCAGCAGACCATCAGCAATCTTCGCAACTATATCGTTACCGAATATTGCTATCAGCATGACGAGCTGGCCGCCGTCTGGCCCGACAGCGAGTGTACGCTGCGCATCATCATGGCAAAAGATCCGAAGGAAGATCTCTACACCCCCGACACCTGGTCCTGCGTTCTTTCCTTCGCCCGTTTCGGCACCTCTGTCAACGGCGGCGCCAGCAATCTCTCCTCCGGCGGCGTCGGCATCGGTTTTGACTATGAAACCGGCAAATACTGCGGTCAGTTCGTCAGATACCGTGCCTATTGCAGCGACGGAAATTGGCTGCTGCCCTGCCATCCCGACACCCACGCCGAACTGGAGGGCAAGGAACTGCCCAACTGGCCCCTTGTGAAGCAGATGATCGAGCGTGTGTGCCAGCACATCACCTCGCTGGACTATCTGGGACTGGACATCATCATCACCGAAGACGGCATGAAGCTGTGCGAGATCAATACCCATCCCGCCATGGACTATGCGCAGATCATGTGCGGTCCTACGCTGGTCAAGCCCCAGGCGCAGGCATTTTTCGCCAGCAAAAACCTGTACCGCTTCAGCGGCGAGGACCTTTGGCAGGCATATGTAAAATGCCAGGAATAACAACAGGAAAGGACACCACCCCATGAACACCGATCATACGACACGGGTACAGGTCCGCACCGATCTGCCGACCCCCCGCAACACGATCTACAGCAGATATATCAAGCGGCTTCTGGACATTGTTCTCAGCGCTCTTGCCATCCTTGTCCTCAGCCCGGTACTGCTGGTCATCTACATTCTGGAACTGTGCTACCATGGTCGCCCGGCCATCTTTGTGCATAAGCGCCCCGGCAAGGACGGTAAGATCTTCGACATGTATAAATTCCGCTCCATGACCAATGAATGTGACGAGAACGGCAAGCTGCTCCATCCCCGCCTGCGCATCACGCCCTTTGGCCGCATTCTGCGCCGGACTTCGCTGGACGAACTGGCGGGCCTGTTCAACATCCTCAACGGCACCATGTCCATCATCGGTCCCCGCCCCTTGATGGTGGACTATCTGCCCCTGTACAACGAGCGGCACAAATACCGTCACGCCGTCCGCCCGGGCCTCGCCTGCTGGGATCTGCAGAGTGACGGCGAACTGACCTCCGCCTCCTGGACATGGAACGCCCAGTTTGAAAGTGACATCTATTACGTGGAAAATGTCAGCTTCTGGCTGGATGTGAAAATGATCCTCAAAACGTTTCAGGTGGTGCTTCGCAGAAGCGAAATGCGCACCAACTCCGACCGCGTCAAGTTCAACGGCCACAACCTGACCGAAACCAGGACCAGATCGCAGGTCATCGCCGAAGAAGGCATGGAGGGCCTGACGTCGTACTACGATCCCCCGGCCCAATAAACAGACCATCCCCAACGCTAAGGAGACACAACCAATGACCACAGAACGTCTGATGCACATCCTCCGGATGAACCTGCGCCGCAGTTCGTCGGGACGTGCCAACTATCTGAAAAAGAATCACCTTTTTGCCGCCATCGGCGATCAGGTGAAATATCAGCCCCGCATGATCCCCCTGTACCCGGAATTAATCAAGCTGCACAGCAATATCATGGTGGGTGCAGGTGTGCGCTTCGTCACCCATGACGCCGTCCATACCGTCCTCAACCGCATGAACATAGGCACCTTCCCCGAGCAGATCGGCTGCATCGAGGTGATGGACAATGTGTTCATCGGCGCCGACACCACCATCATGCCCAATGTACGCATCGGCAGCAATGTCATCATCGGCGCCAACTCTCTGGTGACCAAGGACTGCGAGGACAACAGCGTCTATGCCGGCATCCCCGCACGGCGCATCGGCAGCTTTGATGACTACGTAGCCAAGCGGCAAAAGGGCGGTTACCCCACCGGTTCACGCAACCAGCGTCTGACGCAGGCACAGCAGCAGTTCGCCTGGGAATATTTTCAGCAATCCCGGGACAATTGATCCCTCTCTCAATCTTCTCGCCATAAAGGAAACCGCATTATGATGAAAGCTCTTGTTTTGGCAGGCGGCCTGCCCCAGATCGAATTGATCCGGCAGCTGAAAGCACGTGGTATCACCACCGTGCTGGCTGACGGCAGCGCCATCGCCATCGGCCGCCCCTACGCCGACATCTTCTACCAACTGAATATTATGGATCCCGAAGCGGTCAAGGCTCTGGCACTGCGGGAACAGGTGGATTTCCTCATCACCGTCTGCGCCGATCAGGTGCTGCTGGTGGTGGCACAGGTGTCCGAGGAACTGGGCCTGCCCTGCTACATCGACTATGAGACGGCCAAAAATGTCTCCGACAAAAAGTACATGAAGGAGATCTTCTGGCGCCACAACATTCCCACCTCCCGTTATGTGGAGCTGTCCGAACCGGACTGGGAACGCATCCGTTCTCTGCGCTATCCGCTGGTGGTCAAACCGGTGGACGCCTACAGCTCCCGTGGCGTGCGCAAGGTGTGGAACGAGGAAGAGCTGCAGCGCTGCTTTGACGAAGCCGCTCAGATCAGCCGCACCGGCGGCGTCATCGTGGAAGAGTTCGTGGCCGGCGACGAGATCAGCGTGGACGTCTATGTGGAAGGCGGCGTGGCCAAGCTGCTGTGCGTGTCCAACAGTGAAAAGCTGCGTACCGATGACCGCTTCATCATCTTCCGTGGCCGCTATCCCGCGGCTGCCGACGAGGCGCTGCTGGAAAAGATCCGCACCGTGGCCCAGCAGATCACCGACGCCTTCGGTCTGGTGGATTCCCCCATGCTGATCCAGATGATCTCCGACGGAGAAAACGTCAGCGTGCTGGAGTTCTGCGCCCGCACCGGCGGCAACATGAAATATCTGCTGATCCGCCGCTCCTGCGGTTTCGACGTGATCCGTGCCGTCATCGACCTGACGCTGGGCGAAAAGCCCACCGTCGTCCTGTCTGCGCCGGAGGGCAAGTATATCGTCAACGACTTCATCTACTGCGAAAAGGGCATCTTCGACCATTTGGAGGGCTTCGAGCCTCTGGTGGAAGCCGGGATCTGCGCCGATTTCCACGCCATTCGTCCCCGGGGCTTCGAGGTCCGGGGCATCACCAGCAGCTCCGACCGTGTGGCCGGCTTCACCGTGGTGGCCGACAGTCTGGAGGAGTTCAACCGCAAGCACCGCATCATTGTGGAAAGTGTCAGGGTACTGGACACCGAGGGCCGGGACATCATGCGCCACGACCTGCTGCCGGACCTGCAGTAACCGATTGCACAGCAAACCCCATCGTACAGAGCAAACGCTCCGTGCGATGGGGTTCTTTTTTTCCGCACATGCAGCCTCCGGCAAAATCTGCCGCATACCCTGCCGGGGCATTTTGCCTTGAAATGGCGGGGATAGTATGATATAGTGTAGGTTGAATTATAAGGCCCTGCAGAGCTTTTCGGCGCCTAAAATTCCAAATAATTCCACACGATCCCGCTGACAAAACAGGCTGCTTTGCCCCATCGGATCCGGCAGGCATGCAAAAGCGGACAGATAAACTTATCGCTTAAAGGAGTGCGGTCATATGTCTCTAAAAGCTGCTCTGATTGAGAAAATTAATAACAAAACGCTGACCATGGGTGTTTTTGGCCTTGGCTATGTGGGCCTGCCTCTGGCAGTGGACAAGGCCAAGCATGGTTTTAAGACCATCGGTTTTGATGTTTCTGCGCAAAAGGTGGAAATGGTGAACGCCGGCAAGAACTATATTGCCGATATCGTGGATAATGATCTGCAGGCTTTGGTGGAAAGCGGCATGCTGGAGGCAACCACCGATTTCAGCCGCATTGCCGAAGTGGATTTCGTTGCCATCAGCGTGCCCACTCCGCTGGACGTGCATCAGCAGCCGGACATCAGCTATGTCCGTGCTTCCACGGAAGCCATCGGCAAGCATATGCGTCAGGGCATCATCGTTGTGCTGGAATCCACCACCTATCCTGGAACCACCGAAGAGCTGGTGCTGCCCATTCTGGAGCGGGAAAGCGGTCTGGTCTGCGGCAAGGACTTCTATCTGGGCTTCTCTCCCGAGCGTGTGGACCCGGGTAACCAGACGTATAAAACCAGCAACACACCCAAGCTGGTAGGCGCCGTGGGCGAGGATGCTTCCGAAGTTATCTCCATGGTGTACAATTCCATTCTGGACACCAAGGTATACACCGTTTCCAGCCCCGCCGTGGCTGAAATGAGCAAACTGCTGGAAAATACCTACCGGAACATCAACATCGGTCTGGTCAACGAGCTGGCGATCCTGTGCCACAAGATGGGCATCGACATCTGGGAAGTGATCGATGCGGCCAAGACCAAGCCCTACGGGTTCCAGGCCTTTTATCCCGGCCCCGGTCTGGGCGGTCACTGCATCCCTCTGGATCCCTACTATCTGGGCTGGAAGGCCCGTGAGTTCGGCTTCCATACCTCTATGATCGAGGCTTCCATGATGATCAACGACCGCATGCCCGAATACACCGTGGAGCGTGCCGGCAAGATCCTCAACCGGTACCGCAAAGCGCTCAACGGCGCCAAGGTGCTGATCCTGGGTGTGGCCTACAAGCAGGACATCGACGATTACCGCGAAAGCCCCGCCATCCGGGTCATCGAGGAATTCAAGCGCTTCGGTGCGGAGATCTCCTTCTACGACCCTTACATTGCCGCTTACCGGGAAAAGGGCGAAACGGTGGAAGGTCTGAAGACTCTGGATACGGAGACTCTGCGCCGGTTTGATCTGGTATGCATCACCACCGGCCACACCAATGTGGATTACGACATGGTCGCTCACGCAGGTGTCCCTGTGTTCGACACCCGCAACGTGACCAAAAATGTAAAGAATCGGGAGAATATCGAGCTTCTGTAAGCTGATTTAGGAGACTGGCTATGCGTGTTCTGCAAATTGCCAACGGCTATCTGAAAAACAAACTGTATACGCACCTGTTTTCCGCTCTGGAAAACGGCGGCGTGGAAGAAACGGTGTTCGTTCCTGTGGGCCGCAGCGAGGAGATCCCCGCCTGCCCGGAGAATGTCCACATTGTTCCGTGCTTCGGTCATCTGGACCGGCTGCTGTTTTACCGCAAGCAGAACAGCATGCTTCGCTGGCTGGAACAGAACACGGACATGGCGCAGTTCGACGTGATCCATGCCCACACGGTTTTCTCCGGCGGCTATACGGCCTACAAGCTGTGGCAGCGCTACGGCATTCCTTACGTTGTTGCGGTCCGCAACACCGACGTGAACACCTTTTTTAAGTATATGGTCCACCTGCGCCATGTAGGCGTCGAGATCATGCGCTGTGCTCAAAAGGTGGTTTTTCTGTCCCCCGCTTACCGGGAAACGGTTCTGACCCGCTGGGTCCCCGCCCGGTTCCGCCAGGAAATTCTGGAAAAGAGCGTGGTCATTCCCAACGGCATCGCCCCGGTGTTCCTGCAGCAGCCTGCCCCGGAAAAAAAGGCCCCGCAGGAGCCTCTGGAACTGATCTATGTGGGCGACATCAACAGCAACAAAAACCCCGAACTGACGATAGACGCCGTCCGGCGTCTGCAGGCCGCAGGAAAGGCGGTCCATCTCACCGCTGTCGGTTCCATCAAGGAGGAGAAATACCGTTCGCTGATGGAGCAGACGGACGGTGTCACCCATCACGACCGCTGCCCGCAGGATCAGGTGATCCGCCATCTTCGCAAGGCGGATATTTTCGTCATGCCCAGCCATACGGAGACGTTTGGTCTGGTGTATGCTGAGGCCATGAGTCAGGGCCTGCCGGTGCTGTACACCGCCGGACAGGGCTTTGACGGTCACTTCCCCGACGGAACCGTGGGCTACGCCGTGTCGGATACCGACGCCGCAGCGCTGGCAGAAAAGATCCTGCTGGTTGCACAGCGGTACGAAGCTCTCTCCCCTGCCTGCGTGGCGGCCGCCAAGCGGTTCAACTGGGAAACCATCGCCGGAGAGTATGCGCAAATGTACAGCGCTATGGCGGAAAGGAGCAGACCGTGAACATTCTGGTCATCGGCCATTACGGCATTTATGAGCATCTGTCCGCCTCCTTCGTCCACAGCCAGGCCAAGGCCTACGTAGCCCAGGGCCATCAGGTGCGGGTCATCATTCCCGTGCCTGTGGGGAAAACCTTTCAGGGCAGCAAGCTGGGGCCCGCCTTCCATGTGCGGCAGGCCGACAGCATGACGCTCTATTATGTCCGCTATCTCTCCGCTTCCAATTTCGGACAGCGGCATATCAATACCGCCGGCGCTATCTGCGCTCTGCGTCCCCACTTGAGGACGATCCTGCATGATTTTGCCCCGGACGTGATCCATGCCCATACGCTGAGTCTGGACAGCGGTATCGGCCGCTGGCTGAAAAAGCGGCTGGGCTGCCCGTTGGTGGTCACCACCCACGGCAGCGATACCTTTGTTCCCTACACCGCCGGGAAATTTGCCGATCTCCGGGCTTATGCCCAGGGGGCGGATACGGTGGTGTGCGTCAGCACGCTGCTGCGCCGCCGCTTGGAGGAGGCCGGCGTCTCCCAGCCTATGGAAGTGATCCTCAACGGCTTCCGGGTCACGCAGACCCCGCCGCAGGAAAAGCCGCCCCTGTCGATGGTGCAGGCCGGCTATCTCGTCCCCCGGAAAAAGGCGGATGTGACCATGCACGCCTTTGCCAAACTGCGTGAAACTTATCCCGAAGCCACGCTGACCATTGTGGGAAACGGCCCGGAAGAGCAGCGCTTCCACGCTCTGGCAGAGCAGCTGCAGCTGGGCGACAGCATCCGTTTCACCGGCTACCTGCCTAACGAGCAGCTGCTGGCAGAAGTGGCTAAGGCCCGCTTTTTCGTCATGCCCAGCGTCCGGGAGGGCTTTGGCATCGTCTATCTGGAAGCCATGGCCAACGGCTGTGTCACCATCGGCACGCAGGGCGAAGGCATCGCCGATCTGATCACCTCCGGCACCAACGGATATCTGGTGCCCGCAGATGATCCCGACGCCATCGTTGCCGTGATCGAAGAATGTCTTCGCGATCCTCAGGCGGCAGACGCCGTAGCCGAACGGGGCCGCCGTGATGCCGTCGGTCTGACCTGGGAAAAGAACGCTTTACAATATCTGGCGCTGTTCCGGCGACTGCGGGACGGCCAATAGAAACTACAGCAACAGGGGGTGGCGTCTATGCAGCGTGCGCTGATTCGCTTTGTGTTGGAGCCTTTGGCGAAACTGACAAACAAAACTTCGCAGAAATTCCAGGACAGACTGTTCATTTTTGCAGGTCTCGGTATTTTCCTGTACTTTTTCCTGTATAACATGACGCTGATCCCCTGGCGGTATCTGTACTCTTTTGTCCTCTGCTGCGGCTTTTTGGGACTGATGATCCTGGCCGGTGCCGGTCACGAGCTGCAGCCGGTACGGTTTCGCTGGTCCATGGGCCTGTGCTGGTTTGGCGTAGGCGCACTGATGCTCCTCTCGGGTGTGATCCACAATTTCAATTATCTGCCCGAAGCCATGCTGTTCCTTGCGGCCTATCCCATTCTGTACATCTGCTGGGGCAATGGGGACACGGAACGGTTGTTCCGGCTGCTGATCAGGCTGTGCCGCATCTCTGCGGTCATCTTTCTGGCTGCCAGCTTTCTCTTTGCACAGATCACCCTGCGCAAATACGGCGGCATCTTCCACAATGTGAACAACTGCGCCAACTACCTCTCTCTGGTGTGCGTGTGTCTGGCTGTGGAGATCGCCTACTGCCCCAGATTCAGCCGCCGTCTGGTGCTGGATATGCTGCTGTTCGGTGCCTGTGAAGCCATCATCATCTATACCAATTCCCGCTCCGGCCAGTTGAGCATGCTCTTCGCCGTGGCGGCCGGCAGCGTCATGTTCCTGCTGACGCACGACCGGAAGAAAAATCTGAAGTTTCTGGTCCGGGCGGCCAGCTGCGCACTGGTGTCTGTGGTAATGATCTCCTCTTTGCTGTATGTGTTCCAGCTGCGCCAGTATCTGCCTCTGCCTTACTACAGCACTGCCAGCCATGAGTTCTATTTCAACCAGCGCTGGGATTCTGTTTTTAACCCGCCGGATCCCTCAGCCCCCTCGGATCCGAAAGATCCCGACAAGCCCAAAGATCCGGATTTCTTCGGTCTGGATTCCTATGAGGAGCTCAACGACAAGAAGAACGACACCACCGACAAAACGGCCGATCAGTTCTCTACCGGTCGTATCTCCATTTGGAAAGCGTATCTGAAAAAGCTGACGCTCTTCGGCGTGGCGGAAAAGGAGCCGGTTTATATCGACATCCTCTACCGGGAGATCAACACCACCCACGTGACCATTCTGGAGATCGCCTACGAATCGGGCATTTTTGCAGGTATCCTGTACTTCTGCGTCAATATTCTCTCGGGCCTTCTGGCCATTGCTTACGCCTGGAAGCACCGCCGGGAGAAGTACGCACTGATGCCGCTGATGGTGATCCTCACCTTCGGCATCGACTCGGTGCTGCGTACGACGAATATTTCCTTTAACTATATGACCACTTTCTATTACTATTTGATACTTTTCCCGCTGATCACGAAGGACAAGGACTGCGAAGTGCCTGTTCCTGTGTCCGGGGAAGAGTCTGAAAGGAGCTAACACGATGAAAGTACTGTATGTGGTACTCAACGATCTGGGCCGGAAGGATTCCGGATCGGGTGTGCGGCCCAACTGTATGCTGCAGGCCTTCCGTGAGCGGGGCCACGAGCTGTATGTGCTCAGCGGTTCTCAGGATTTTGACCACGCCAAAAGCCGCAAGGAAGCGGTGGAGAAGGCGTTGGCATGGCTGAAAGACAACCGCCCCGACTTCTGCTACATCGAGTCCTCTACGTATCCCATCCTGAATCACTGTGACTACCAGCTGATCCGCTATCTGCACAAGGAGAAGATCCCCTCCTCCTATTTCTACCGGGATATTTACCGGATGCTGCCCGGTCAGGCGGTAGACACACGCAAGGGTTGGAAAAACCGTCTCAAGGACCGGGCCCTGCACCTGCTGCAGCTGCATACCGACCGGATGCTGCATAAGCTGGACGTGGTCTATTTCCCCGGCCAGGGCTACGCCGACTATTTCCACTACAAGCGCACGGAGCTGCTGCCTCCCGGCGGCGATGTCAAGTTTATTCCCGAACATCCCTGCACCAAGACCTGCATCTATGTGGGCGGCCTTTCGGACTATTACGGCTATCCCCTGATGATGGAAGCCTTCCGCCTGCTCAACGCCGGCGAAGAGACCTACAAGCTGATTCTGGTGTGCCGGGAAGATGAGTACCAAAAGCACTGCAGCGGCAAGGAACTGCCTGACTGGCTGGAGGTCCACCACGCCTCCGGCGATGCGCTGGTTCCCCTGTACGCCAGAGCGGACGCCGGCCTGCTGGCCCTGAGCTACAATGAGTACGGCCACCTGTGCATCGGCATCAAGCTCTTCCAGTATCTCAGCTACGGTCTGCCGGTGGTTTCCACCAATGTCAAGACCATGGGCGCCATCATTCGTGAGAACGAATTCGGCGTAGTGGCAGAACCCAATGCGCAGGACTATGCCGAGGCTATCCGCAGCCTGCTCAACGAAGAGCAGCTGCGCAGCTATCGCCGCAAGATCGAAGCCAGCTTGTCCCAGCGCCATCTGTGGGTCCACCGTGTGGATAAGATCGTGGAGGACATGACGGGAGTTCGGCCGGAATGAGTTTTGAAAAACAGAAGATCCTGCTGGTCACTGCCGGTTTCCCCTTCGCAGATACAGAGCGGGGCTTTATCTCTACTGAATTCGACTGCCTGCAGCAGCACTACGACCCGTACATCCTCTGCATCGGCAGCCGTGATCCCATGATCCATCCGTTTCCTGATACCATTCCTGTGGAGCGGTATTTTCACACGATCTCCGTCAGGTCGCTGAGCGGCGCCATCAAGCTGCTTGGTCATGCGCTGCATCCCCAGACGCTGGCGGAGTTGGGTGCTGCCGCCAAGGGGCAGCGCATGGGGCAGATCCTGCGTCGCTACCGGCAGATCGTTTTTTACCGTGCCAACGCCCGGGAAATGGAAAAGCATATGGATACCCTGATCCGTCGGGAAGGCATCCGCATGATCTACACCTACTGGTGTTCGGAAGCCACCGTGGCGGCAGTCTCCCTGAAAAAGAAATACCCCCACCTGAAGGTCATCACCCGCTTCCACGGCCACGATCTCTTCTGCCAGCGCAAAGCCACCAACTGGCAGCCCTTCCGTCGTTTCATTGCAGACGGCATCGACCGGCTGGTATTTGCCTGCCAAATGGGCATGGACTATTTCCTGCACACATGGGGCGAAGCGTATGCGGCGAAGTCTTCCCTGCACTATCTGGGCTGCACCCGGGCAGAGCGGAAAGAAGCGGCCGGATCCGCCGCCTGGCGGCTGGTCAGCTGCTCCAACCTGATCCCCCTGAAGCGGGTGGAGTGCATCATTGACGCCATCGCCCAGCTCCCCTCGTCCGCTGCGGTCCGGTGGGACCACTTCGGCGACGGTACCGAGCGTCCGGCGCTGGAGCAGCGGGCCAAGGCGTCCTTCGGTCCCAACGTCACCTGGGAGTTCCATGGCCGTGTGCCAAACAACCAGATGTTTGCATGGTACCGCAAGCTGGACCCGGATCTCTTTTTGACCACGACCACCACGGAAGGCGGCGTTCCCGTTTCCCTGCAGGAAGCCTTTGCCATGGGCATCCCCGCTGTCGGCACCGCTGTGGGCGGTGTGCCGGAGATCGTTCTGGACGGTGTCACCGGCTATCTGCTGGAGGAAAATGCGGATGCCGCACAGGTGTGCGCTGCCATTCAGGCGTTTTTCGCTCTGGAGCCGGCAGTGCGGCAGGAAATGTCGGACCGCGCCTACCGCCTGTGGGAAACGCAGTATGATGCGCAGCGCAACGCCGAGGCGTTTATCGCAGAAATCCAAGAGTTGCTCCAATAACACAGGAAACGTACCGTTATGTTGAAACGTTTGAAAGAAAAAATCAGCCAGTTCTCACGGCAGGGTCTGTTCCACATCTTCGGCAGCAGTGTTTTTGCCAAAGCAGGCGGCATCATCTCCTCCGTTGTCGTTGTCCGCAATTTGCCGAAAACGGAATACGGCAGCTTCGTGGACGCTGACAACCTGTATGCCTATCTGGCCATCTTTATCGGTCTGGGTTTTTCCACCGCTTTGGTGCAGTACTGCAGCGAAAAGGTTTCGGAAGAGCGCAAAAACGCCCTCTACCGCTATTCTCTGCGGACGGGCATGCTGGGAAACCTCCTGCTGCTGCCTTTGGTGCTGGGTCTGGCCGCCATCAAGTATTTTGCCGGCGATCCGCTGACGGCAGGCTATCTGGCCACCATGTGCTTCCTGCCGTTTTTTGCCTATGCCGACCAGTATCTGCAGATCGTTCTCCGGGTCAAGCTGAAAAACAAGAGCTTTTCCCGGGCCAATATGCTCTATACCATCGGTCACGTCGGCGGCAACATTCTCTTTACCCTGCTGTGGGGCGTGCCGGGTCTGATCTTCTCCCAGTATGCGGCGCACTGCATGGCCGCCCTGTACTCCTCCTATATCCTGAAAAAAGACGGATTCTTTGCAGATGTTTCCCTCTGCTGCCAGAAGCTGGAGGCGCAGACGAAAAAGGAGGTATTCTCCTACTCCCTGCTTTGCGCCGTCACGAACTTCGCATCCACGGCGCTGGTCCTGCTGGACGTTACCTGCCTTGGTTTGGTTTTGAAGGATGCCACCGTGCTGGCAGATTATAAGGTGGCAGCCACCATTCCGGCAGCGCTGGCCTTCGTCCCCAAGAGCCTGATGACCTTCTTCTATCCCCAGATGGTCCACGCTTTCAGCGACGGAAAGAAGGCCGGCTACAACCACATTCTGCAGATGACCAAGGTCTACGCCCTTGTCAACGGCGTGATCAGTCTGGGCATGCTGGTGGGCGCACCGCTGATCATCTGGCTCATGTACGGCGACAAGTACATGAATGTGGTTCCCATCTTCCAGGTCCTTATCGTGAACTATCTGGTGTATTCCTTCCGAAATATCACGGGCAATACCATTCTGGTGCTGAAAAAGCCCAAGGTCAATCTGGTGTTCTCCCTGGTTTCCGGCGTGCTGAACATCGCCCTGAACCTGCTGCTGATCCCCGCTTTGGGCTCCATCGGCGCCGCTTACGCCACACTGGCAGTGACCTGCTGCATCGTGGCCATGAACATCGTCTATCTTTGGCGAAACTATCGAAAAGAATAAAAAAGAAAGAGGCTGTGCCTCTTTCTTTTTTTATTCTTAATCGTAATAAGCCGCCAGGATCAGCGCCCCGCCCCCTTGTTCTCCGCACACGCTGTGCCCGTCACCTTTCCCAGAACACCTCCTGCAAAGGTGCCGCTCTCTTTCTTGGCGGAACACATAAAAAGCGGGAATCGGCTTGCAAATTGCCCCGAAAAGGAGTAAACTGTAACTTGATATATTGCCATGATATATGGACAATTTCGCACATCCCCATACTCAAAAAAAATGGAGGAGAAATCATGAAACGAGCAAGAACATCCCTGTTCAAGCGGATCACCAGCGTCTTTCTGGCATTGGTACTCCTGCTTGGCCTGCTGCCCGTGAGCATCCCTCACGCACACGCAGCAGAAACCGTGACACTGACCAATATGGCCGGCGAAGAAACCGACACCTTCACAAGCGGCGAGCCGATCTATGTGGAAACCACCGGCTATACGTCCTCCCAGTGGCTTGACCTGTGGTATGTCAAGCCCGATGGCAGCTATGAAAGCACCTACCGCCTCTGGTGGTACGCCTCTGACGAAAAGATGCTTTTGTGGGACGCCGTGTGGGAAGGAAGCACTCTTGGCTGGGACGGCATGGATATGCCTGCCGGCACCTATGAGATTTATCTGGAAAGCGCCACTCTCCTTAAGACCTTTACTTTGGTTGAACCCGATGCTACTGTAGCTGCCGAAAAGTCTCTCGAGGTTGCAGTGAACGGCAAGAAGGTTTCCATCGACGCTATCAACTACAACGAATATTCTCAGGTTTCCGTCACCAATGCAAGCGGTGTAGAAATGTATCAGTTCTTCTGCCCGGGCCGCAACGGCCTGACCATGGAGACCGAGCTGATCCCCGGCGAGTACACCGTCTCCATGTACAATGACTACTACAAGACGGACCTGTATGTGCAGAAGACCATCACCATCGAAGGTGAATCGGTAAAGCTTCTGACCACCGACAAGACCGAGTACAAGTTCGGCGAACCCATCATGGTCACCTCCCAGATGGGCGATCCCAATTGGATCGGTCTGTACAAGCAGTCTGACGCAAACCCCACCAGCGAAGGCCCCACCTCTCTGTTCTGGGTCTATCCTCCTGTGGGCGAAGCCGTCAACCTGCTCAGCGGTGACCAGCAGCGCCACAGTGAGTTCGTGGCCGGCACCTACAAGGTCCTGCTGCTGGATGCCAACTACGGCATCGTTGCCTCTGTGGAAAATATCGTCATCACCACTGAGATCGACGAGACCAAGACCGTCCGCGTGGAACCCACCTGCGAGAAGGACGGCTCCGAGACCTACTACAACACCGACGGTACCGTGGCCAAGGTGGAAACCATTTCCGCTCTGGGCCATGACTACGAAACCCTGCGCCCCGAGTTTGACGCCGAGAACCTGCAACACACCTTTGTCTGCAGCAACGACAACACCCATCAGTATACCGAAAACTGCACCTGGGATGAGGGCATCGTGATCGAGGAGCCCACCACCGAAGCAGACGGCAAGAAGGAGTTCACCTGCACCGTCTGCGGCGGCCACCGTTACGAGAAGGTCAGCGCCAAGGTGGTCGAGCGTGAGGAGATCACCGTTCCCGCCAAGTGCGAGACGCCCGGCACCAAGGTCATCTACTATACCGACGGCACTTCTGAGGAAGTAGAGATCCCCAAGCTGAACCACGCTTATCCCGCAAGCTGGACCTACAACAACGATAAGGCCACCCACTCCCGTGTCTGCGCCAACGATGCCAGCCATGTGGAGACCGGCAGCTGCTCCTTTGAGACCAGCGCCGTTGCCGGCGGCACCCGCTACACCTGCTCTGTCTGCGGCGGTTACTATGATGTGATCATCCTGTCCACCAGCAAGACCGAGTACGCTCTGGGCGAGCCCATTCTGGTCACCGTCAATCCCGATGTCTATGACGAGACCGCTACTGACTGGGTCGGTATCTGGGAAAACAACTGGACTTACAGCGATAATGTTTCCATTTACTACTACTATCCCGCCGTACAGGGTTGGACGGATTTCAACATCTACAACTCTGCCTACCATCAGCGCGATCATATCGCACAGGGCGAATACACCATCCGCCTGTTTGCTGCTGACGACTATACCGAGATCACCAATGTGACCATCACTGTCGGCCCCGCTGTCCGTGATGAAAGCAAGACTGTCCGCGTGGAACCCACCTGCGAAAAGGACGGCTCCATCACCTACTACCTGACCGACGGCACGGTTGACGAAGTCATCACCGCCCAGCAGGATCCCTCGCTGAAGGCCCTCGGTCACGCTTATCCCGACACCTGGAGCCCTGTGGCCGGTACCGAGACCCATCAGAAGGTCTGCGCCAACGATGCCACCCATGTTCTGTCCGAGAACTGCAAGTGGGACGAGGGCGTTGTGACCAAGGAACCCACCGTGACCGAGAAGGGCGAACTGGTCTATACCTGCACCGTCTGCGGCAGCACCAAGAGCGAGGAAGTCCCCGTTCTGGATGCAGTGGAGACCGGCAGAGAGGTCATCGCTCCCACCTGCGACGAGCAGGGCTATACCCTCATCACCTACTCCGACGGTTCTACCCGCAAGGTCGACTTCGTTGATGCACTGGGCCACGACTTTGGCGCCTATACCCACATCGACGGCAGCTATCCTCCTGCCCACAGCCAGGTCTGCCAGCGCGAGGACTGCGGCGAGATCAAGACCGAGGCCTGCTCCCTGGAGACCAACGGTGTTCTGGATGGCAACAGCTACTACTTCGCATGCACCAAGTGCGGCGAGTGGAACGAGAACGTGATCCTCACCAATAAGGAAGTTTACGCCGCCGGTGAAGACATCATCATTACCGTCCACCCCAATTATGCCGCCACCATGAGCAGCACCGACTGGATCGGTCTGTACCACAAGGGCGAGACGCCCAGCAACACCGGCGTTACCTCTATCCGCTGGAACTATGCGCCCGACTTCGTCGACGGCATGAGCATCTTCCAGAGCTCCAACCACGACCGTCCTCAGGAGGATCCCAATAACGTTCTGAAGGCCGGCCAGTACACGCTGTTCCTGTGCAGAAACGACGGTTATGAGATCGCAGCCCGCACCACCATCACCGTCGTCACCGAGGAAGATCCCTCCAAGACCGTGCTGGTGCCTCCCACCTGTACCGAAGGCGGTACGATGACCTACTACAACACCGATGGTTCCGTTTCCAGAGTCGTGACCGCTGCCGAAGACGCCAGCCTGAAGGCTCACGGCCACACCTACGGTAGCTGGACCTACGACGGCGTTGAGAAGCAGACCCATACCCACGTCTGCGCCTGCACCGCCTGCGTCGAGCCCTGCGGCTTCGTCGAGACCACTCCCTGCCAGTGGAATGAAGGCGTCGTGACCAAGGAGCCCAGCGAGACCGAGGAAGGCGTCAAGACCTATACCTGCACCGTCTGCGGCGGCACTCGTGACGAAGCCCTGCCCAAGGTCAACGTGACCGTCGTCGGCACCAAGACCGTAGAGGCTACCTGCGAAGAGCCCGGCTATATCCGCACCTACTACTCTGACGATACTTACTCCGATGAAGTGATCCCCGCCAAGGGCCACGCCTACGGCAGCTGGACCTATGTCGCCGCCACCAAGCAGCACAAGAAGGTCTGCGCCAACGACGCCGCCCATGAGATCTTCGAGAACTGCACCTTCGAGAAGGTGATGGTGGACAACAGCGTCAACTACACCTGCACCGTCTGCGAAGGCGGCTATGTTACCGGCCTGCTGGAGACGGATAAGACCGTCTATGGCGTCACCGATCCCATCATGGTGACTGCCCACGCCAGCTATCCCGGCGCATGGGTGGGCCTATACAAGGAAGGCGAACTGTTCGACCCCAACAACGGCGGTGTCGCTTCCCTGTTCTGGACCTACATCACCACCGATATGGTGGGCAAGCCCTTTGACATTACCGCCGTTACCGTCGGTACCGGCTCCGGTCACCGCGGCGAAAAGCTGAGCAACGGCAAGCACGTTCTGGTCTTCTTCGGCGACAGCGGCTACGGCAACGTCATCAGCAAGGTGGAGCTCGAAGTCTATACGGATATGAGCAACACCGACTTTGAGATCCTGTTCAACGGTGAAGCCCGCGAAAACGGCTATCACGAGTCCTTCATGCTGGCTGATGTGGACGAACCCGCCAATGGCGAAACCGTCACTCTGGGCATCAATGTGAAGTCCGGCGAAATCGGCAATGCCTGGATGGCCGTGTACGCTGGCAAGTATGACCTGAATACGGAATACGGTACGGATTATCTCCTGTACCGCTATGTGACCGACATTGACGGCAAGGAGCCCTTCTCCCTGAACCTGAAATCCGCAGGCGGCTTCGACTTCTCTGTTGGCTACTACACCGTCGTGATCTTTGGTGATGGCGGTTACGATTACCCCATCAAGTACATGACGTTCGAGGTCTGCCGTCCCATCGTGGAAGGCTCCGAAATTATCCTGAAAGCCCCCACCTGCGAAACTCCCGGTTTGAAGATGGTGGATTACGAGGATGACGGCGATGCTTCCACCGAGGATGAAGGCATTCTGATCGAGCTTCCCGCTCTGGGCCACAACTACGGCGAGTGGACCTGCGTGGAAGGCACCAACACCCACAGCAAAATCTGCGCCAACGATGCCTCCCACGTGATCTCCGAAAACTGTGTGTTTGAAAACGATGTCTGCACCGTCTGCGGCGGCAATAAGGCTCATGTCCACGACCTGACCAAGGTCGCTGCCAAGGCCGCCACCTGCACCGAGGCCGGCAGCATCGAGTACTACACCTGCGCATGCGGCAAGTGGTTCAAGGACGCTGCCGCCACGCAGGAGATCACCGACAAGAGCAGCGTTGTCGTTCCCGCTTCCGACCACAGCTACGGCAGCTGGGTCTTCGACGCAGCCACCAAGAAGCACACCCGTACCTGCGCCAACGACGCAGCCCACACCGAGACCAATGACTGCACCTTCGGCGAGGCCGTTGTGATCCAGCCGGCTGTCGGCAACATCAAGGGCGTCAAGGAGTATACCTGCACCGTCTGCGGCGGCAGCTATACGGAGGAGTTTGCCGCCGAGGCTACCGGCACTGCCGAGCGTATCTACGGCGACGACCGTTACCTGACCTCTCTGAAAGTGGCCGATCAGCTGAAGGAGAATCTGGGCGTGGAGAAGTTCCAGGCCATCGTGGTCGCCAGCGGCAACGAGTTTGCCGATGCCCTGTCCGGCACTTACCTGGCAGCCAAGAAGGATGCCCCCATCCTGCTGGTACGGCAGAAGTGCATGGATACCATCAAGGACTACATCCGCAGCAATCTGGTTGCCGGCGGTACTGTTTACATCCTGGGCGGCACCGTGGCTGTGCCCGCTTCCATGGAATCCGGTCTGGACGGCTTTAATGTCAAGCGTCTGGGCGGCAACGACCGCTACGAAACCAACCTGCTGATCCTGAAGGAAGCAGGCGTCACCCCCGGCGAGGACATTCTGGCCTGCACCGGCAGAAGCTTTGCCGATACCCTGTCTGCCTCTGCAACCGGCAAGGCCATCCTGCTGGTGAAGGATCGCCTGTACAGCACGCAGAAAGACTTCCTGCGCACTGTCGGCGGCGGTAATCTCTACATCGTCGGCGGCAAGTCTGCCGTCAGCGAGCAGCTGGCCGGCGAGCTGGGCGCCTACGGCACTGTCCAGCGTATCGACGGCACGACCAGATACGAGACCTCCGTCAACGTGGCCAAGACCTTCTTCAGCGAAACCAGCTGCGCCGTTCTGGCCTACGGCAACAACTTCCCCGACGGTCTGTGCGGCGGTGCTCTGGCCAGCAGCATGGATGCTCCCCTGCTTCTTGTCACCAACGACAAGTACAGCGCCGCTGAGCAGTACGCCAAGGCCAACCACGTGAGCCACGGCTTCGTTCTGGGCGGTCCCACCCTGATCACCAACACGGTTTCCGCCAAGATCTTTAACAACAAATAAACCGGCACGACAATCTTTGTATGCAAAGGAGTATGGAAATGAATTCCAATACTTTTAAAAGAATCGTTTGCTTTCTGCTGAGTCTGGTGATGGTGTTGGGCGTATTCCCCGCATCTGTTGCCACTGCAGAAGCAGCCGAACCTAACATGATGTCTGCTGACAGTAACGCCCCTGTGGGCGTTACTGTCAGCGTGGGCAGCAGCCTGATCACCATTGATGTCAACCGCGTAGGCGAAAGCGGCACCGCCACCCTTTACCGTGTGGCCGCCGACCAGTACATCAACGGTGACGACCTGACCGGTAAGAGCCAGAATATCATCACTTCCGGCACGGTGGTTGGCGAGTATTCCTGCGGCAGCGCCCAGCAGTTTGTCATCAACCGCTATCTGAGCGACGGCTCCGACAATCTGTATGATAAGTACTATCTGGTCCAGAACGGTACCATTCTGGTAGGCCCCGTCTATGCCACCGACATCTATTCCATGCGGAATAAGGCGGCCTTCGACCACGCCAGCAAGAAGGGCCTGACGCTGGAAGACCAGACCACCATCGACGTGGCCAAGGAAATGGGTGCCACCAACACGGTCATCAACTGGAACCTGGCTGAAATGATCGTTGCCACTGAAGATGCCGACGGCAATCCCCGTGATCTGAGCGGCCGTACGGACCTGATCAAGTATGAGAGCAACGGTAAGACCTACTACTTCAAAAACGACTATGTGAAGGGCCAGGACGGTCTCATCAGCGCCTACTCCAAGGCCGGCATGAACGTCACCCTGGTCGTCATCTCCTGGGCCAAGACGCTCACCGCAGATTATCCCCGTTCCCTGATGTACTGGAATCAGACCAACCGTCAGACGCTGGCATACAACACCGCCAACGACCGCGGTATGGAGTACTGGATCGCCGCCATGGAGTTCATGGCTGACCGTTATTCCAAGTCCGCCAACATGGGTCTGGTCCAGAAGTACATCATCGGCAACGAGATCGACTATACCTATGACTGGTATCTGATCGAGCCCCTGCTGCCTGATGCCAACGGAAACTATAAGGGCACGGCAGTCGACTTTGATGTCTTTATGGAAGAGTTCGCACGTACCTTCCGTCTGGCTAACCTGGCCGTCAAGAAGTACAACTCCGAAGCCAAGGTCTGCGTTTCCCTGACCCACAACTGGGCTATGAACTCCGCAGAATCCTACAGAAGCGGCGCTACTTCCGTTCGTTGGAACTCTTACCGTCCCAAGGAAATCATTGACTGGCTGGTGGAAGTGGAAGGCGCCCGCGGCGACTATGACTGGGGTCTGGCCGTCCATCCTTACGCCATCGGCACCAATCCCAGTAACCCCCTGAAAACAGACGTTACCGGTGTTAACGGTCAGTACTATCCTATTACCGGTGACCCTGATACGACCCCCTGGATCACAGTCTCCAACCTGGAGATCTATCAGCTGTATCTGCAGCGTCCCGAGAACCTGTACAACGGCACAGAGCTGCGTACCGTTTCTCTGACGGAAACCACGGTGCTGTCCCAGAACTCCTCTTCTGCGGGCTACCAGACTTCCATCAACGAGCAGGCAGCCAGCATCGCCCAGACCTATTACCGTGCTGCCAATATCCCCTGTATCGATCAGATCGCTTACTTCCAGCTCCATGACCAGACCACCACCAGCTACATGGTGGGTCTGATGACCTCCGGCGGTGTGAAGAAACCCGCCTACGACGTCTGGAAGTACATCGACACGGACAAGAGCTTTGTCTATTCCAACAAGTATCTGAAGTATATCAACTCCACCGCCAAGTCCTACGAGGAACTGATGCCGGCCGTAAAGTCCGACTTCAACTGGGCCACCATGTGGGATGAGGGCAACATCATTTTCCGCACGATCGAGGGCGGTGATACGGTTCGTGAGCTGTCCACCAACCTGACCAGCTACGATGCAGATGCTCCGATCCTGGTCACCGCCAAGGGCGACTGGGGCGACACCGTGGAACTTTTCAAGTTCGACGATGACATCAACACTGCAGAACCTCTGTACACCTATCCCGTGATCGGCTCCCGGAACGGCATCACCTTCCGCTCCGGCGGTACCTATGATGTGGTCGCCTACGGCGAGATCGGCATGGGCCGTCTGGAAGACGCCGTGCTGAAGGCCGGCGACTATAAGGTGGTTCTGCGCTACGGCGACACCGGCGAAACCATCAGCAAGAAGATCACCATCAAGAGCGATGGTTCCATGGGCTCCTCTACGCTGTCTTTGCGCACCGACAAGAGCGTGTATAAGAGCGGCGAGAGCATCATTGTTTCCGCTTCCGGCGGTGAAAGCGCCTGGGTCGGCCTGTACAAGAAGGACGATGTATACGGCAGCGGCAATGCGACCTCCATCTACTGGTACTATGTCAACGATCCTTCTGTCGGCCAGCTCTCCGGCAAGCCCACCGTTCTGCAGTCCGGTATCCACAACACCGACAGCAGCAACCCCGGCACCATTCTCTCTCCCGGTGAGTATGTACTGTACCTGTTCCGCGACGGAGGATACAACGCCGCCATGTCTACGGATCTGACCGTCACGGCAGCGGAAATCGAGGGTCTGACCGGTGCGACCTACAAGCTGGAGAACCAGACCGACGGTTTTGCCAACGGTGTGGTGACCGTTACCAAAAGCGCCGACAACATCAATGCCATTGACTGCGTGATGGCTTGGGCCGATGCCAACGGCAAGCCTCTGGAAGGCTACACCAATCTGGGCAAGTTTAAGCTGAGCGGCACCAGAACGGTCTACCAGATGCCCTCCCACACCATCATCCCCGCCGAGGCAAAGACGCTGCTGTTCTATGCCTCCAACGGTTCTTCCCTGTCTGAGGACGCAGTTTCCGTCACGCTGCCTGCCAATGCGGGCTACGACATTTCTGCTAAGCCCAATGCGGAATTCCAGATCCTCAGTGATATCCATGTGACCACCGATGCCGGCGCCACCAACGAGGTGAAGTATTCCAACAAGCACTTCACCATGATGCTGGAGGACGTTCAGGCCAACAGCCCCGAAAGTATCGGCATCTTCGTCGTCGGCGATATTGCCAACACCGGTTCTGCAGCCGAGTTCAAGAAGGTTCTGAGCCTGTATTATGCCGTGAAGCAGAACGGCAAGGGCAACCTCCCCGAGCTGCACATTTCCATCGGTAACCACGACTGGATCCAGGGCAACCCCAACAAGCAGTTCCAGTATTACGCCGCTTTGTTCAACAGCAACCTGACCAAGCAGCCCGAGACCGTCTACTATGACGAAGTCCTCAACGGCTATCACTTCATCTATCTGGGCGGCGAGCAGAACAGCCTGCGGGCAGCCATGTCCGACGAGCAGCTGACCTGGTTCGACAACCGGATGGCTGAGATCACGGCCGAAGATCCCAACAAGCCCGTCTTCGTGTTCCTGCACCAGTCCTTCTACAATACGGTTGCCGGTTCTCTGCCCGGCCAGGGCTGGGACGGCGTCGTGGATGAAGAGAAGCTGAAGGCCGTCATGGAAAAGTATGGCCAGATCATCCTGACCAACGGTCACAGCCACTGGGAGCTGAACTCCGACAGCAATATGTATGCCGGTGATACTACCGTTCCCGTCGCCTTCAACACCGCTTCTGTTTCCTACCTGTGGACCAGCTATAACGTGATGGGCGGCGAGCATCTGGACGGTTCTCACGGCTACTACTTCCGCATCTACGACGACAAGATCGTGGTGCTGGGCCGTGACTTCGAGAGCCAGAAGTTCGTTCCCTCTGCCTGCTACGTGATCAAGCGCAACGACATCCAGGGCGTGGAGGACGAGTACACCGTCTCCGTTTACCAGAATGCCCTGAATCTGGGCGCCACCTCTCTGTCCGGCGATGCAGTGAGCTACAGCTCTTCCAATAACGACATTGCCAGCGTCACGGATGACGGCACCATCATCGCCAAAAAGGCCGGCACCGTGGAGATCACCATCTCCGCCGATCCCACCAACACGCTGGTTGTGGCCAAGAAGAAGGTTACTGTTCACGTGACCGAGGAGAAGGAAACCTTCCATGTCATCTTTAAGGACTGGGATGGCAGCATCCTCAGCGAAAAGGCCTACCAGTACGGTGACACCGTGACCACTCCCGAGGCCCCCACTCGTCCCGATGACGCAGCCTACCGCTACACCTTTGCCGGTTGGGACAGCCCCGTCACCGCCACTTGTGTCGGCAACGCAACCTACACCGCCACGTATACAGCCACGAGCCTGGCAGGCCCGGACGGCGTTGTGCGTGTCTTTGGCGACACCCGCTACAGCACTGCCTTCGCCGCAGCCGACATGCTGAAGGAGCTGCAGGGTGTGGATAAATTCCAGAACATCGTGGTTGCCTGCGGCACCGATTTCGCAGACGCCCTGTCCGGCAGCTATCTGGCCAACCAGAAAAACGCCCCCGTCCTGCTGGTCCGAAACCGCAACACCGAGATCGACCAGGTCAAAGCTTACATCCGCAGCAACCTGGCAGACGGCGGCACCGTGTATCTGCTGGGCGGCACGGCAGCCATCCCCGCCGCCATGGAAACCGGTCTGGACGGCTTCACCGTGAAGCGCCTGGCCGGCGCCACCCGCTATGAGACGAACCTGGAGATCCTGAAGGAAGCCGGCGTCGGCGGTAAGGATATCCTGGTGTGTACCGGCAAGGGCTTTGCAGACGGTCTGTCTGCCTCTGCCGTCAACCTGCCCATCCTGCTGGTGAAGGATAGCCTCAACAGCAGCCAGAAGGAATTCCTGGCCTCTCTGGGCAGCGGCAGCAAGGTCTACATCATCGGCGGTACCAGTGCCGTCAATCAGAGCACTGCCAACGCTCTGGCTGCCTACGGAACTGTGGAGCGCATTGAAGGTGCTACCAGATATGAGACCTCCGTCAATATCGCCAAGAAGTTCTTCACCGAAACGGACAGCGCTGTGCTGGCCTATGCGCAGAACTTCCCCGATGGCCTGAGCGGCGGCCCGCTGGCCTATGCGCTGAATGCGCCTCTGGTGCTGACCGCCGGCGGTAAGGAAAGCGCAGCCGTCACCTATGCGGCGCAGGCCGGGATCAAATCCGGTGCTGTTCTGGGTGGTCCCACGCTGATCTCCGACAAGGTCGTCAGAACCATCTACCAGCTGAGCAGCGACACCATCATTCCCCTTGCATAAAAACGAACAGAAAGGGCATAGTCCGTAAGGACTGTGCCCTTTCTTCTTTCATCGCTGTCGCCCCTGCTTGCTGGCGGCATGGCCGCAAGATGAAAAATAGCAGGGCTCATTGGGTTGCTTTTCAGCAGACAGCATGTTATAATATGAGGTGATGTGTAAAAGAGTATTCTATGTGAAATAATACTGAGTCTTAACTCCACGCACAAGAATTTGACCACGGGAGGGAATGATAATGATGCAGATTCCTTTTTCTCCTCCGGATATTACTGAGGCCGAAATTGAAGAAGTTGCCGCTGCACTGCGTTCCGGTTGGATCACGACGGGCCCCCGCACCAAAGAGCTGGAGCGGCAGGTAGCCGCCCGCTGCGGCACCAAAAAGGCCGTGTGCCTGAACTCTCAGACCGCCTGCGCCGAAATGGTGCTGCGTTTGATGGAGATCGGCCCCGGTGACGAAGTCATTCTGCCTGCCTACACCTACACGGCGACCGCTTCTGTTGTGCAGCACGTGGGCGCCACCATCGTGATGGTGGACTGCCAGAAGGATTCCCTGGAAATGGACTATGACAGCGTGGAGAAGGCCGTTACTTCCCGCACCAAAGCCATCATCCCTGTGGATCTGGCAGGCATTCCCTGTGATTATGCCCGCCTGTACGACATCGTCGAAGCCAAACGCAGCCTGTTCCATCCCAGCTCCAAGCTGCAGGCTGCCCTCGGCCGTATTGCCATTCTGGCCGATACGGCCCACTCCTTCGGTGCAACGCTGAACGGTCAGCCTACCGGCTCTTTGGCAGACTTCTCCTCCTTCTCCTTCCACGCTGTGAAAAACCTGACCACGGCAGAAGGCGGTGCTTTGACCTGGAAGACCATCCCCGGTGTGGACGATGAAGCCATCTACAGACAGCTGCAGCTGTTTTCCCTGCACGGTCAGTCCAAGGACGCCCTTGCCAAAAACCAGCTGGGCGCATGGGAATACGATGTGCTCGGCCCCTGGTACAAGTGCAACATGACGGACGTGGCAGCCGCCATCGGCCTGAGCCAGCTGAAACGATACGATGGGATGCTGGCACGCCGGCAGGAGATCGTCGGCCGGTTCGACGCTGCGCTGAAGCCTCTGGGCGTTCAGGTGCTGGCCCATTATACCGAGCAGCACCGGTCCTCCGCTCACCTGTATATGACCCGGATCCCCGGTATCACTCCGCAGCAGCGAAATGAGATCATAATCCGCATGGCCGAGCGCGGCATTGCCTGCAATGTCCATTTCAAGCCCCTGCCGATGCACACGGCTTACAAGAATCTGGGCTTTGCCATCGAGGACTATCCCCATGCCTATGCACATTTCGCCAATGAGATCACGCTGCCGCTGCACACCTGCCTGACAGACGAGCAGGTGGCATATGTGATTGACAACTACACGGAAATTTTGAAAGAGTATTTGCAATGATCCTGAAAAGGTGGGAAGATCTGCCCGACTCGCTGCGTACGGACGCCGTGCGCCCCTATTATGATGTCCTGCATAAGAAGCGGGCGGGTCTGGCAGTCAAAAGACTGTTTGATATTGTGGTGTCGGCGCTGATGTTGGTTGTCGCCAGCCCCGTGTTTCTGCTTTTGGCCGTCGCCATCAAGCTGGACTCCCCCGGCCCTGTGTTCTATCGTCAGGAGCGGGTGACCCAGTACGGACAGCGGTTCCGGATCTTTAAGTTCCGGACCATGGTCAGCAATGCCGACAAGATCGGCAATCAGGTCACCGTGGGCAATGACAGCCGCATTACCCGGGTGGGTAAGCTGATCCGCAAATGCCGGCTGGACGAAGTCAGCCAGCTGATCGATGTTTTCCGGGGCACGATGACCTTCGTGGGTACACGCCCCGAGGTGCCCCGGTACGTGGCCGCCTATACGCCCGAAATGCTGGCAACCCTGCTGCTGCCTGCCGGCGTGACCAGCCTCGCCAGCATCATGTATAAGGACGAGGACCAACTCCTTTCCGGCGCCGATGACGTGGACAAGGTCTACGTAGAGGATGTCCTGCCCGGTAAGATGCGCTACAATCTGGAGGCCATCAAAGCCTTCAGCTTCCCGGGCGATCTGAAGGTCATGGTCATGACAGTACTGGCTGTGCTGGGAAAAGACTATTCCCAGGAAGAAAAAACGATTTCAGAGGATACGAAGTATGATTAAAGGGCTTGTGTCGATCATCATGCCGACGTATAACTGTGGCAAATTCATTACGGAAACAATTGCATCCATTCAGGCACAAACCTACAGCAACTGGGAAATCGAGATCGTGGACGATTGTTCTCAGGATGACACCAAGGCGATCGTTGATGCGCTGGCAGAGCAGGATCCCCGGATCCACTATTCCTGCCTGGAAACCAATTCCGGCGCCGCTGTGGCCAGAACTGTGGCCATGGAGCGAGCCCGGGGCGAGTACATCGCCTTCTGTGACGGCGACGATCTTTGGATGCCGGAAAAGCTGGAGCGCCAGCTGGCGTTTATGGCGGAAAACGGCTGCGCCTTTTCCTGTACGGCTTACGAGCAGATCTCCGAGGACGGCCAGAGCCTTGGCCGTGTGATCAAAACGGTCCCCAAGACCGACTACAACCGCCTGCTGCTGGATTGTCCCGTCGGCAATTCCACCGTTATGTACAACGTAGGCATCATGGGTAAGTTTCAGGTGCCCAATATTCGCAAGCGCAACGACGACGCCCTGTGGCTGACCATGCTGAAAAAGGAGCCGTATATCTGGGGCATGCCGGATGTGTTGATGCGCTACCGGGTTCGTCAGAATTCCATCTCCAGCAACAAGCTGGAACTCATCAAATATCACTGGATCCTCTATCGGGATATTGAACACCTGAGCGTTTTCCGTTCTGCTTTCCATATCGCCTTCTGGTGTTTCCTGAAGGTTTTCAAGATCAAATGATCGGTATCCCTCCCTGCAGTGACAGCAGCCGCTGCAGGGAGACCGTTTGTCTCCCGCCCACCGCAAAGCGGCGGAGACAAGATTGCAGGCGATCGTCAACAGGTATATGATTTCATCTTTACATACAAACATAGGAGGCAACGTGTATGGTTATCGCAGTTGCAGGCACCGGCTACGTAGGCTTGTCTATTGCCACACTGCTGGCGCAGAATCACAAGGTATATGCGGTGGACATCGTTCCCGAGAAGGTGGAAATGATCAACAACCGCCGCTCTCCCATCCAGGATGATTATATCGAGCAGTATCTTTCCGAAAAGGAGCTGGATCTGACCGCCACGCTGGACGGCGATTTCGCCTACAAAAATGCGGATTTCGTCGTGATCGCAGCCCCTACCAACTATGATCCCCGGAAAAACTTTTTTGACACTTCCGCCGTGGAAGCCGTCATCCGGCAGGTGATGGCCGCCAACCCCAACGCCATCATGGTCATCAAATCCACCAGCCCGGTGGGCTTTACGGCACACATCCGTGAAACGACCGGCAGCAAAAACATCCTGTTCAGCCCCGAATTTCTGCGTGAAAGCAAGGCTCTGTACGATAACCTGTATCCCAGCCGCATCATCGTCGGTACGGATCTGGAGGACGAGCGCCTGACCGCCGCAGCAAAGACCTTCGCCGCTCTGCTGCAGGAGGGTGCCATCAAGCAGGACGTGGAGACTCTGTTCATGGGCTTCACCGAGGCCGAGGCCGTCAAGCTGTTTGCCAACACCTATCTGGCCCTGCGTGTCAGCTTTTTCAACGAGCTGGACTCCTATGCCGAGCTGAAGGGTCTGAACACCCAGCAGATCATTGAGGGCGTGTGCCTTGATCCCCGCATTGGTTCGCACTATAATAACCCCAGCTTTGGCTATGGCGGTTATTGCCTGCCCAAGGATACCAAGCAGCTGCTGGCAAATTATCAGGACGTGCCGGAGAATCTGATCAAGGCCATCGTGGACTCCAACCGCACCCGCAAGGACTTTATCGCTGACCGTGTGCTGACGCTGGCCGGTTACTATGACGACTGTGCCGAGGACTGCTGCAGCGCAGCCGACAGAAAGCCCTGCGTTGTCGGTGTTTACCGCCTGACCATGAAGGCGAATTCCGACAACTTCCGCCAGAGTTCCATTCAGGGCGTCATGAAGCGCATCAAGGCCAAGGGCGCAACCGTCGTGATCTACGAGCCCATGATGGAAGACGGCAGTACCTTCTTCGGAAGCCTGGTGGTCAATGATCTGGCCAAGTTCAAGGCCATGTGCAATTCCATTATCGCTAACCGTTACGACAGCGTGCTGGATGATGTGCGCGATAAGGTCTATACCCGAGACCTGTTCCAGCGGGATTGATCGCAGCATACCAACCGTGCCGCAGGCAATGCCTGCGGCACTTTTTTATTCCGATCCTCAAGACATAGGGACTTCCCGTCTCCTCATAGCCTGTAGGCAAAGGAGGCGTTTTTATGATCTCAGCAGCGCTGCTGCTTTTGTCCCAAAGCCTGTTTTTCTCCCTCCATCTGGCGGGGAATCCCGGCTCTTTCCCTCAGCCCCTCTCCGAACAGGAGGAGCAGGCCTGTCTTGCCCGTTGGGCCGAAGGTGATCTGGCCGCCCGCAACCGTCTGGTGGAGCACAATCTCCGCCTGGTGGCCCACATCATCAAGAAGTATTACACCACTGCCGACAATCAGGACGATCTCATCTCTATCGGCACCATCGGTCTCATCAAGGCCGTCAATACTTTTCGTCCCGACAAAAAGATCCGGCTGGCCACCTACGCCAGCCGCTGCATCGAAAACGAGATTTTGATGTATTTCCGCTCCCAACGCAAGCTGCAGGGCGAGGTGTCTTTGTCCGACACCATCGAAACCGACGGCAGCGGCGATGCCCTGTATCTGCTGGACGTGGTGGGTACCGATGATACCATGCTCTCGGACCTGCAGGATAAGGAGAACTGTCTGCGTCTGCGCCGCGCGGTGGCCGAGTGCCTCACCGCCCGGGAAGCCGACATCATCCGCCGCCGCTACGGACTGGACGGCCACGCCCCCCACACCCAGAAGCAGGTGGCCGCCCTCTACAACATCAGCCGCAGCTATGTCTCCCGCATTGAAAAACGTGCGCTGGAAAAGCTGGAACAGGCCATCGGCGAAATTTGAATGAGCCGCACTGCCGGCGCATATCCTAAGCCTGGGTGATGATATGAAGCACATACTGCAAAACTGGAAAACTTACGCATTCTGGATCCTGCTCTCGGAGGCGGTGGGCGGTCTTTCCGGCTGGCTGACCCGGGAAGGCACCAAAGTCTATCAGGCCACCGTGGCCCAGCCGCCCCTGTCGCCGCCGCCCATCGTCTTTCCCATCGTGTGGGGCATCCTCTTCGCCCTCATGGGCGTCGGCGCAGCAAGAGTCTATCTCTCCCCCGTCTCCGGCAACCGGACCCGGGCGCTGCTGCTCTTCGTCCTGCAGCTCCTTTTCAACTTTTTCTGGAGCATCATTTTCTTCAACCTGCAGGCGTTCGGCTTTGCCTTCCTCTGGCTGGCGGTGCTGTGGGGACTGATCCTGCTGATGATCCTCCAATTCGCCCGTGTCGACAAGCCTGCGGCCCGCTGGCAGATCCCCTACCTCCTCTGGGTCACCTTCGCCCTCTACCTCAACGCCGGGGTATGGATGCTGAACCGATAAAAAATCCCACTTCCGCAATGGAAGTGGGATTTTTTCGTCTTATTCCGCCCGTTTCCAGTGGTAAAGCCGGCTGTCCCAATCCTTCATGGCGGCCACGCCGTCGGCAAAGCCGCTGCCGGAGAAGCAAGGGGTAGGCTCGAAGCCCGCAGCACAGAAGAAGCTGCCGCTGCCGGTAAGATCCACCTCCCGCTCACGGAACTTCACCGCCTTGTCCGCCACGGCATAGAGAGCCGTGCCCGGCTTCAGCCGCACCGGAGAGAGCATGTTCACCAGCGTGCCGAAGTCCTGCACCCGCACCTCCTGGGGGATGCTGCGAAGGTGGTAGGTCATGTTCTCGTCAAGTCCCATGGCCCGCAGCGGCACACGGCCCTGATTGGGCATGTTTTTGCGCACATAGTGGACACCCATGGCTTCCGTGCGATCCTCGGACACCACCATCCAGAAAAGATCGTTCTCCGTTTCCCGGACACGGTAGAAGGTGCCGAACTGGAAGAGTCGGCGATGCTGTTTATAGAATTCCACCTGCGCCGTGATCTCCGCTTTCTCCTGCGCCGACAGCTCGCTCACATCCAGCTCGTAGCCCAGCAGGCCGAAGCAGGCCAGATGGAACCGGCTGCGCAGCGGCGTGGTGCGCAGTGTCTGGTGGTTGGGGCTGGCCGATACGTGGCAGCCGGTGCTGCACTGGGGATAACCGTAGCTGTAGCCGCTTTGGATATGGCTGCGGCACTCGGCGTCCGTGTTGTCGCTGGCCCATACCTGGGGCATGTAGCACAGCATACCCAGATCGGCCCGGTTGCCGCCGGAGGAGCAGCTTTCAAACAGCACTGCCGGGAACTCCTCTGTCAGCCGCTGCAAAACGCTGTAAAGGCCCAGCACATAGCGGTGGGCCACTTCCCCCTGTCGGGATGCAGGCAGCGCAGGCGAGAAGGTGTCGGTCAGGATGCGGTTCATGTCCCACTTGATGTAGCGCACATCAGCGCTGCGCAGGATGCGGGCCACGCTCTCGTAGACATAGTCGCAGACTTCACCACGGCTCAGGTCCAGAATGTACTGGTTGCGGCCGATGGCCTGACGGCGATGGCCCAGGATCCAGTCGCTGTGGTCACGGAAGAGCTGGCTCTTCTCGCTGACCATCTCCGGCTCCACCCACACGCCAAGGGCGATGCCGATCTTTTTGAAATCCTCGGACAGACCGGCAAAGCCGCCGGGCAGCTTTTTCTTGTCCTCGGTCCAGTCACCCAGCGCCTTGGTGTCGTCGCTGCGGCCCACGAACCAGCCATCATCCACCACCAGCAGCTCTGCGCCGATGGCCTTGGCATCCTTGGCCAGCTTGATGAGCTTGGTGCGATTGATCTTGAAATAGAGGGCCTCCCAGCTGTTCACCAGCACGGGCCGCTCCTTGTCCTGCCACTGGGGCCGCACCACATGGCGGCGCACAAAAGCGTGCATGCAGCGGCTCACGCCGCCGAAGCCTGCATCGCTGAAGGCCAGCACCATCTGGGGTGCATCCAGGCTCTTTCCGTGGGCCAGCTGCCACGCAAAGCCGTCCACACCCATGCCCTGCACCATGCGGACGCTGCCGTAGGGATTGCGCTGGGCGCAGCCGTAGTGGTTGCCGCTGTAGAGGAGGTTGCAGGCCCAGACACGGCCCGCTGTCTCCGTGGCGCCTGTCTCGGACACCATGGCAAAGGGATTGCAGCGGTTGGAACTGACGCCCACGGCGCTGTCCCACACCTGCTTGCCCGTCACCGGGCAGTCCTGCCGATCCATCTCCCGGGCCCATGCACCCCGGAAGGTGGTAAGCGTGTAGTCCGTTCCTGCCGGCAGATCCACCTGACCGCTCAGCAGACGGCGCACCGTCACCGCCTCGCCGGTATCGTTCACCAGACGACTCCAGCGCACGATGGCGTCGGCATGGTCGAAAACAACGTAGTACAGCTCCAGATACAGTTGGCAGCTCTGCTCCTGCAGCACCACCTTCACCGTCTCACCGCCGTTCACGGCGGCAGGCAGACCCTCCGGGCCGTACTTCACGCCCCGCTCATAGTAGGCAAAGCGGAAGGCAGCCGCCCGTCCGCCGTCAGGCAGGACCACATCCACCAGCGGCTCCCGGGTATCACCCCAGCCCACGCTGCCGCACTCCTGCGGCATGTCCTCCAGACAGGTACCGTCCTCGCAGACAGCGCCGTTGGCGGGAGCAAACAGAGGACGGGACGCAGCGTTGGCATAGTCCTCCAACCGGCGCAGCTTGCGCCCGTAGTAGAGGTGGCGCAGCACGCCTCCCTCCGCCACATCAAAGGCGTAGCCGGTGTGGGCCGTTTCCAGCACAAAGCAGTTATTTTCAATGGTGATCATAGCCTGACCTCCCTGCGTTTTTTTCTATTGTACCATCCCCCGTTCCCCTTGTCTTGCTTTTTTGCAAAAAAAATGGTATTCTGCAAGCAAGAAAACAGCAAGGAGACATTTTTATGGCCTATACTTCCATCCTCTTCGATCTGGACGGCACGCTGGTGGATTCCGGCGAGGGCGTCCTCAAGTGCGCCGAGCTGGCGCTGCGCCATTTCAACCTGCCCATTCCCTCCCCTGCCGAGATGCGCACCTTCGTAGGCCCTCCTCTGCGTGACTCCTTCCTCCGCTTCGGCTGTACCGAGGAGATGGCGCAGGAGGCCATCGCCGTCTACCGCAGCCGCTACACCACCGTAGGCAAGTTTGAGCTGTTCGTCTACCCCGGCATTGAACATCTGCTGCAGGATCTGACCGCTGCCGGCTGCAAGCTGTATGTAGCCACCTCCAAGCCCGAAACCGTGTCGGTGGAGATCTTGCAGCATCTGGGTCTGGCCAAGTACTTCACCTATATCGCCGGTGCCGCACCGGACAAGTCCCGCAGCACCAAGGAAGAGGTCATCGCCTATCTCCTCGAGCAGGCAGGTGATCTGGAAGGCGCTCTCATGGTGTGCGACACCGCCTACGACGTCATCGGCGCTGCCCGCCACAGCATCCCCTGCGCCGCTATCAGCTGGGGCTACGGCACGGTGGAGAGCATTGAAGCGGCTCACCCTGCCGTTATCGTCAACGACACAGCGGAACTGCTGGCCTTTGTGACAGGCTGAAAAATATGCGTATGACAGTTCAAGAAAAAATTACTGCTATAGAATCAGCAATTAGGAAGTCCCATCCCGATATATTTTATCACCTTTTAGAAGACCTCGGTGATATGAAATACCGTTACTGGGACTATATGACTACAGAACCCATCGACTGTGATACCGAATTAAAACGGCTTAATTCGGCAAACTATGAATTGTGTACCGCTTTACTCACAATGCTCCTTAGAGAAGATCATTTTTGTAATGGTATGTTTGAAGAACGCTGCGAAGCTGGACAGGTTGAACAAATTCTCAAACAAATGATCGCTTCCCTAAACAATGCTTAATGCGACTGCTTTCATAAAAAAAGCAAATAAAAAACGGCTGCCCGCAGGCAGCCGTTTTTCCTATCAACTTAAACCTCGTAGAGTTTCGTCGCTTGCGACGAAAGAAAATCAAATCCGTTTTTCCTACCGGTCACCGTTGCGCCAGCCGGTTCCCGGGCGCTGACACGCCCGCCAACCGGGGCGCTGCCTCGAAAGCACCTCGCTTCATCCGCCACCGGCGGCGCTTCGGTGCTTTCCATGTGCGGGAGGAAAAACACTTCTCAGTGCGCCAGTGTGCGAGCGAAGCGAGTGCATGCAGCCCGCTGCAAAAAAGTTGCCCCCAAAGGCAAAGGCCTTTGGGGGCAGCAGATTTTACTTCTTGATGACAGTGCCGTAAATGGTGCCGAAAGCGCAGGTGGCGTTGGCCTCATCGGTATCGATGTGCATAGCCAGACCGTACTTGGGGCTGACACGGACGATGACGTCGTCCAGATCGGCGCTGCGCTCGGACTCCACGCGGACCTTGACCACTTCCTTGTCCACCACGCCAAAGGCAGCGGCATCCTCGGGGGTCATGTGGATGTGGCGCTTGGCAACCAGCACACCCTCAGCCAGGTCGAGCTCACCGGCGGGGCCCACCAGCTTGCAGCCGGGGGTACCGGCCACGTCACCGGACTCACGGATCATGCCGGGCACGCCCAGCACGCGGGCGTCGGTCAGGGACACCTCGATCTGGCACTCGGGACGGGCGGGTCCCAGGATGATGACGTTGTTGATGGCCTTCTTGGGACCAACGACGTTGACACGCTCTTCGCAAGCGAACTGACCGGGCTGGCTCAGGGGCTTCTTGGGGGTCAGCTTGGCACCCTCACCGAACAGGATGGCGATGGCCTCCTCGGTCAGATGTACGTGGCGGGCAGAGGTTTCAACCAGAACTTTGTTTTCCATGTTGTTTGTCTCCTTTTCTTTTTTATATCCGTTAAAAAATTTGTTTCTTGCCATAATTCACTAAGCTAACCATAGCACAAAAAGCCGGAATTGTAAAGAGAGGGCTGCGGAAAGTTCCGCAGCCCTCCGATTTTTTCTCACAGCTTCCCTTCCAGTTTCCGCATTGCCGCCGACAGCAGCAGCTTGATGCGGTTGAGCTGGTTGACCTCGCTGGCGCCGGGATCGTAGTCCACGGCGGCGATGTTGGCCCGGGGGTAGGCGGTGCGCAGCGCTTTGATGACGCCCTTGCCTACCACATGGTTGGGCAGGCACGCAAAGGGCTGGATGCACACGATGTTCTCCACGCCGCTTTGGATCAGCTCCACCATCTCGCCGGTCAGGAACCAGCCCTCGCCGTACTGGTTGCCGATAGAGAGGAAGGGCTTTGCCAGCTCCGCCACCTGCTCAATGGGCAGCGGTGCTTCAAAGCGGCGACTCTCCTCCAGCGCCCGAACGGCAGGCCCACGCAGCTTGCGGATGGCGGCGATGGCAGCTTTGGACGCTGCCGCCGACTTCCACGGTGTGCCCAGCCAGTCGTGGCGGTAGACATTGTTATAGAGGGAGTAGTTCATGAAGTCCATCAGGTCCGGCACCACGGCCTCGCCCCCCTCCCGCTCCAGCAGTTCCACCAGATGGTTGTTGGCAAGAGGCATATACTTCACCAGGATCTCGCCCACGATGCCCACCCGGGGCTTCACCACGTCCTCCCGAATGGGAAGGGTATCAAATGCCTCCACGATGTCCCGGCAAAGTCCGGCGTATGTATGCTTGGTTTGGGGATTCACCAGCGAGTCGATGCACTTCTCCCGCCATGTCCGGTGCAGAGCGTCGGCACTGCCCGGCTCCAATTCATAGGGCCGCACACGGTAAAGGCAGCGCATGAAAAGATCGCCATATACCACGGCCTTCGCCGCCGCCAGCAGAAGTTTGGGCGGCACCCGGAAGCCTTCGTTGCTCTCTAGTCCCGAGGCGTTCAGGGAGATGACCGGAATATGCCCCAGCCCCGCCTTGTCCAGCGCACGGCGGATAAAGCCCACGTAGTTGCTGGCACGGCAGCAGCCGCCGGTCTGGGTCATGAGGAGGGCCAGTCGGTCGGTGTCGTAGCGGCCCGACAGCACCGCTTCCATCAGCTGGCCCACCACGGTGATGGAGGGGAAGCAGGCGTCGTTGTTGACAAACCGCAGACCCGTGTCGATGGCGGCACGGTCGTCGTTTTTCAGCACTTCCAGATGGAAGCCGTACCGGGCAAACACCGGCTCGGCAATGTCGAAATGGATGGGGCTCATCTGGGGTGCGAGAATGGTGTAGCCCGCATCGAACATCTTCCTGGTAAAGTGTGTGCGGTGGTAGGTGCTGTCGGTGGGCCGGGGGCAAATCCCCTGCTCACGGCGCATATCCATGGCGGCCAACAGGCTGCGGATACGGATCCGGGCGGCGCCCAGATTGCTGACCTCGTCGATTTTCAGCACCGTATAAAGCTTGTTGCTGCCCTCCAGGATCTCCGACACCTGATCGCAGGTCACGGCATCCAGACCGCAGCCGAAGGAGTTCAGCTGCACCAGCTCCAGATCCTCCCGGGTGCAGACGTACTGGGCCGCATTATAAAGGCGGGAGTGATATACCCACTGGTCCAGCGCACGCAGCGGCCGTGTCCCCGTCCCCTCCACAGGCAGACTGTCCTCCGTCAGCACCGCCAGCCCATAAGAGCAGATCATCTCCGGAATGCCGTGGTTGATCTCCGGGTCAATGTGGTAGGGTCGGCCTGCCAGCACGATGCCCCGGCGGCCATGCTCCTCCATCCAGCGCAGGGCACGTGCACCCTCAGCACGGATATCGGCCTTGGCCTGCTGCTGCTCTGCCCATGCGGCGTGGACGGCACGGCGCACCGTTTTGGCATCGATGCCCCACTCCTGCTGCGCCAGACGCACCAGGCGGTCTGCCGCCGTCTTTTCGTTGGTCAGGGCAATGAAGGGGCGAATATAGCGCACCTCGCCGGCGCTCACCGCCTCCACGTTGTTCTTCAGATTCTCCGGATAGCTGACCACAATGGGACAGTTATAGTGGTTCTGGGCCTCCTCCGTCTCCTGATGCTCGAAGAACACGCAGGGGTGGAAGATGGTCTTCACGCCGTGGTCAATAAGCCACTGCACATGGCCGTGGGCCAATTTGGCGGGATAGCACTCCGACTCCGAAGGGATGGACTCCATACCCAGCTCGTAGAGCTTGCGGTCGGAGAAGGGCGACAGCCGCACGGAAAAGCCCAGTTCCCGGAAGAAAACCGCCCAGAAGGGGTAGTTTTCATAGATATTCAGCACCCGGGGAATGCCGATCACACCCCGGATCGCCTTTTTCGGCGACAAAGGCGGATAGCGGAACATCCGCTTACACTTATAGTTCACCAGATTGGGCGCACGCTCGCTTGACACATCGCCGCCCAACCCCTTCTCACAGCGGTTGCCGGTGATATGCCGCCGTCCGCCGGAGAACTCATTGACGGTCAGCATACAGTTGTTGCCGCAGCCGCCGCAGCGTCGGGTAGTCGTGGTGTACTGCAGATTGCGGATCTCCTCCAGCGGCAGCATGGTGGTACTCTGACCGTGGTAGTGACGCCGGGCCAGCAGCGCTGCGCCGAAGGCACCCATCAGGCCGGCAATGTCGGGACAGACCACTTCCCGGCCCGACACCTTTTCAAAGGCCCGCAGCACCGCCTGATTGTGGAAGGTGCCGCCCTGCACCACGATGCGACGGCCCATATCTTCGGCGCTGGCCAGCTTGATGACCTTGAAGAGGGCGTTTTTGATCACGGAATAGGCAAGACCTGCCGAAATATCCGCCACCGTGGCGCCCTCTTTCTGGGCCTGCTTCACATTGGAATTCATGAACACGGTGCAGCGGGTGCCCAGATCCACCGGATGGGGTGCATAGAGGGCTTTCGTGGCAAAATCCGGGGCAGTATAGCCCAGAGATGCGGCAAAATTCTCGATAAACGAACCGCAGCCGGAGGAACAGGCCTCGTTGAGGATCACATTGTCCACCACACCATCATGGAGGCGGATGTACTTCATGTCCTGACCGCCGATGTCCAGCACGCAGTCCACGGCCGGGTCAAAGAAGCAGGCAGCGGTGGTGTGGGCCACTGTTTCCACCTCACCCTCATCCAGCGAGAAGGCGGATTTCAGCAGACCCTCGCCGTAGCCGGTGGCGCAGGAACGCACGATCTTCGCCGTGGACGGCAGCTGCTGCCCCAGCGCCGACACAGCCGTTATGGCCGTCTGGATGGGACTGCCGTTATTGCCGGCGTAGTAGGAAAAAAGCAGCTGTCCGTCCTCACCGATGAGGGCCAGCTTGGTGGTGGTGGAACCGGCATCGATGCCCAGGAAGCAGTTGCCCACATAGTCACTGAGCCACCCCTTAGCCAGCACCGCCTTCTGGTGGCGATGATAAAAGTCACGGTACTCCTCGCTGCTGCGGAACAGGGGTTCCAGACGCTTGATCTCAAAATCCACCGCCACACCCTGCTCCAGCCGTTCCAACAGGTCGTCCATAGCGGCAGCTTCCCCCGCCTCCGCTTCCAGCGCAGCGCCCAGCGCCGCAAACAGGTGGGAATCCTGCGGATCTACAATATGCTCCTCATCCAGCTTCAGCGTACGGATGAAGGCCTTCTTCAGTTCCGGCAGAAAGTGCAGCGGACCGCCCAGAAAAGCCACGCAGCCCCGGATAGGCTTGCCGCAGGCAAGGCCGGAAATGGTCTGGTTCACCACCGCCTGAAAGATGGAGGCCGCCAGATCCGCCCGGGTCGCACCCTCGTTGATGAGGGGCTGGATGTCCGACTTGGCAAATACGCCGCAGCGGGCGGCAATGGGATAGATCTCCCGATAGTGGGCCGCCTCCTCGTTCAAACCGGGGGCATCCGTCTGCAGCAGCGCCGCCATCTGGTCAATAAAAGAACCGGTACCGCCGGCACACACACCGTTCATCCGCTCTTCGATCCCGTTGGTAAAATAGATGATCTTGGCGTCCTCACCGCCCAGCTCGATGGCCACATCCGTCTGCGGCGCCGTGTGACGCACCGCCGCACAGGTGGCCACCACCTCCTGCACAAAGGGGATGTTCAGCGCCTTACCCACGCTGATAGCGCCCGAGCCGGTGATCTGCATCTGCAGCCGGCACGGCCCCAATTCTTCTCTCGCCTGCCGCAGCAGCGCCGCCAGCGTCTGCTGGGTATGGGCATGGTGGCGACGATACTGGCCAAAGACCATCTCCCCCGCCTCATTCAGCAATACCAATTTAACCGTGGTGGATCCAATGTCCACGCCTGCTCTGTAAGTTTTCACGGCATATCCCTCGCCTTATCACAGCACCATGGCCGATTTTCTCATATGCTGCAAGTATATGCCGCTTTTTTGAACAGTTTATGAAAAAGTGGTTAATATCCCGTTAAGAAGCCGTTCATTTCTATTAAGTTTCCGTTTAGCGTTCCAAAGAAAAAATCCCCGTCGGATCCTTCCGACGGGGACTGGAGCTGGAAATGAGACTCGAACTCACGACCTTCTCATTACGAGTGAGATGCTCTACCGACTGAGCTATTCCAGCAAAGATATTTCATTGTACGATGGGTGAGATGCTCTGCGACCGCGCCAAGAGCCGCCTGACGGCGGTTGTGCGCCTGCACACCCGCTGCGGCGGGCGTACCGACTGAGCTATTCCAGCAAACATATTTAAGGCCACAAAGCCACGGGGGACATTGTACCACGTTCCCAACTCTTTGTCAATCGCCACTTCCGCTTTTTCCCGAAAGAAGAATTATACACTGCGTAATCGTTACCGCCGTTTTTGCGCAAAAAGCCATTGTCAAGTGGCATTCCCTTTCCCGTTCTTTCCAGCTTCGTCAAAATGCACAACGGCAAAGATGCGCTTAGCAGGGCAAACTCCCTGCCTTTTCTTACTTTTCGCCCCTCCGCTTTCCCTGTTATTTCCCCGCTTTGTTTGACATAATTCTGCAACCCATAATCCACTACAGAAAGTTATTCACACTTTCCACAGCTTTTTCCACACCCGAAAAATCCTTTATTCACAAGCCTTTTGTGGCCCGTGTATCGTTTTTCCACACCGCCGCCGAAACGGTGGAATGCCGTCGGGGCGCCTTCATTTATGTCGACATAATACTTTTTCCACTTTTCCCTGCCAACCAAAATTTTTTCTCACTTTCCATAACACCACTCCCGTCATTAGAAAAACAGCACCCCGCTATGGGATGCTGTTTTTTTACTAATGTCACAAATCAGAATGTCGCTTCGCTCAGCTCCATGGTGGCGTAAGCGTTCAGGTCAAGCGGCGCCGTCTGTCCGGCCAAATACTCATAGTAAGCCTGTGCGCCGATCATGGCGCCGTTGTCACCGCACAGTTTCAGCGGCGGCAGATACAGTCGGATGCCCTCACGGCGGCAGGCTTCCTCCAGATCGGCACGGATGATGGAGTTGGCTGCCACGCCGCCGGCAGCCGCTATAACGGTGCGGCCGCTTTGCTTGGCTGCGGCGATGGCACGAGGCACCAGTTCGTCGCTGACCGCCCGGGTGAAGTCACGGGCCAGCGCAGCGGCATCCAGCTTCTCCCCCTTCTGCTGGGCGTTATGGGCAAGATTCACCACCGCCGTCTTCAGGCCGGAGAAGCTCATGTCCAGTTCGCAGCCGGATACATGGGCACGGGGCAGGTCATACTTACCGCCCTGAGACTGCTGAGCCAGCAGGTCCATGGGCTTACCGCCGGGATACGGCAGACCCAGCACACGTCCCGCCTTGTCAAAGCACTCACCGGCTGCATCGTCACGGGTAGAACCGAGGATCTCCATGTCGGTGTAGTCCTTCACATCCACGATCAGTGTGTTGCCGCCGGAGATGGCGAGGGCTAAAAAGGGCGGCTGCAGGTCAGGGAACGCAATGTAGTTGGCGGCAATGTGGCCCCGGATATGGTGGACCGGGATCAGCGGCACACCCAGCGCATAGGCCACGGACTTGGCAAAGCTGACGCCTACCAGCACCGCACCGATCAAACCCGGCGCATAGCTGACAGCCACCGCATCCACGTCCTTCTTGGTGATGCCCGCCTCTGCCAGCGCCTGATCGGTCAGTCCGGCAATGGCCTCCACATGCTTGCGCGAGGCGATCTCCGGCACCACGCCGCCGTAGAGGGCGTGCATATCCGCCTGAGAGAGGATGGCGTCGGCCAGCACAGTGCGTCCGTCCCGGACCACTGCCACCGCCGTCTCGTCGCAGGTGGACTCAAAGGCCAGAATGATCATTGCACATCCTCCTTGAAATACCGGGTGAGGATCAGGGCATCCTCCTTGGGCAGGTCGTAGTAGTTCTTCCGCCGGCCTACCTCTTCAAAGCCGAAGCGGCGGTACAGGGCGATGGCGGCCTCGTTGCTGGGCCGCACCTCCAGCGTCAGAAACGCCAGGTCGTTGGCTGCGGCAAAATTCATGTACACCTCGATGATCTTGGCAGCCACGCCCAGACGGCGGTACTCGGGAAACACCGCCACATTGGTGATGTAGCCCTCATCCAGCATCACCAGCAGGCCGGCATAGCCCAACACGGTGCCGTTCTCATCCTCTGCCACCAGAAATGCGGCGCACTGGTTTTCCAGCTCCTCTCCCAGCATCCGCTTGGACCAGGGCCGGGAGAAGCAGATGCGCTCCAGCCGCTCCAGCTCCTCCAGATGGTCGGCATTCATGGGAACGATACGAATATGTTTCTCACTCATGGTTTATTCCTCCTCGGTGGCCCGTCCGTAGATGAACACACCGGCAATCACGATCACGCCGCCCAGGATCACCTGCAGCGTGGGCTTCTCCTGGAACAGGAGCAGACCCCACAGGGCAGAAAACACGGGATCGAGCAGCTTCACGGTAGATATGTAGGCCGGGGGCAGATACTTCAGGCCCCAGGTAAAGACGCTGTGCCCCATCAGGGTGCAGAGCACCGCCATGCCCAGCGCCGTCAGCCAGTTGTTGGCACCGTAGCCCGTCAGCGGCGTACCGCTGATCAGGGAGATCACCAGCACCGTCAGCGCAGCGCAGCCATAGGCCACGAAGGTGTAGGTGCTGTTGGAGATCCGGCTGCGGACAGAGGCGCCGATCATGGTATACATGGCCAGCAGCAGCGTGGAGCCCAGCGCCAGGGCGTTGCCCAGCAGGCCGCTCTCGCCGCCCACATCTGCCAGGGCCACCATCACCGCACCCACGAAGGACAGGCCCACTGCCAGCCAGCATTTGCCGGACAGCTTCTTGCGGAACACAAAGATGGTGCCCAGTGCCACGAACAGCACCTCCGCATCGGACAGGATCACCGCCGAGGCGATGGAGGTATGACGTAGGGACTCAAAGAAGGCGGAAAAGTGGAGGCCCAGACAGCAGCCTGCCGCCATGGTCAGCAGCAGTTCCTTCTTCGTCATGCTCTTCAGTTCTTCCCGGCCCTTGAGCAGGGTGGGGATCGCCATCATTGCCGTGGCGATCAGCATGCGGTACAGCACCAGCACCATGGACGGGGCCGTGGACCAGCGCACCAGTACGGCGGAGGCGGAGATACCCACCACGCCGATCAATACGATCAATCGTTTCATTATCCTTTTGCCTCCAACCAGTTTCTGCCGCTGTGCGCTTCGGCGATCAGCGGTACCGACAGGTCCATGACCTGCGCCATTTCCTCTGCCAGCAGACGCTCCACCTGCTGCCGCTCCGACTCCGGACACTCCACGATCAGTTCATCGTGGACCTGCATGATGAGCCGGGCCGCCAGCTTTTCTTCCTTCAGCCGCCGTGCAACACGCACCATGGCCAGCTTGATGATGTCGGCCGCCGTGCCCTGGATGGGCATGTTCAAAGCCACCCGCTCACCGAAGGAACGGAGATTGAAATTACTGCTCTTCAGTTCCGGCAGCGCACGGCGGCGGTGCAGCAGCGTTTCCACATACTCCTGCTCCTTGGCCCTCTCCACGATGCCGTCCATATAAGCCTTCACCCCGGGATAGGTGGCGAAGTAACGTTCCATATAATCCTTGGCCTCTGCCACCGTCACACCGATATCCTGGGACAGGGAGAAGGCGGAGATGCCGTACACAATGCCGAAGTTTACCGCCTTGGCCGAAGAGCGCATCCGGGGCGTCACCTCATCGCTCGCCACATGGAACACGTTGGCCGCCGTCACGGTGTGGAAATCGGCGCCGGAGAGGAAGGCTTCCTGCATAGCGCTGTCTCCCGCCATGTGGGCCAGCAACCGCAGCTCGATCTGGGAATAGTCGGCGTCCACCAGCACGCAGCCCTCCTCGGCCACGAACATGCGGCGCATCTTGCTGCCCAGTTCCGTGCGGGTGGGAATGTTCTGCAGATTGGGCTCCGTGGAGCTGAGACGGCCCGTGGCCGTCACCGTCATCTGGAAGCTGGTACGAATGCGGCTGTCGGGATCGATGACCTTCAAAAGGCCGTCGGCATAGGTAGACTTCAGCTTGCTGTACTGCCGGTACTGCAGCACGTCGGCCACGATGGGATGCTGCCAGCGCAGCTTATCCAGCACATCGGCATTGGTGGACCAGCCGGTTTTCGTCTTTTTTCCGTGGGGCAGCTGCAGATCTTCAAAGAGGACCTTGCCCAGCTGCTTGGGAGAGTTGATGTTGAAGGGCGCACCGGCCGCCTCGTAGATCCGCTGCTCCAGCGCTACCATCTCACCGGACAGCATTTCGCCGAACCGGGCCAGCTCCCGGCCGTCCACACGGAAGCCGGCATGCTCCATCTCCGCCAGCACGGCACACAGGGGCAGCTCCACCTCAGTGAAAAGCTGCCACATATCCTGCTCACGCAGCTTGGGGGCCAATTCCTCTTCCAGCGCAGCGATGGCGCTGCAATAGCTGCACAAAGCGGCCTCCGCCGCTGCCGTATCGCCCAGCAGAGAGAAGGCGTCTGCCTCCAGATGGGCAGGCTTGGGCAGCTCTGCGTTGAAATAGGACACAAACAGCCGCTGCAGATCGTAGCTGCCCGCCGTGGCGTCCAGCAGATAGGCGGCAATGGCCGTGTCGAACACGAAGCCCTCGTAGGGCAGGCCGCTCTCCAGCAGGCAGCGCATCAGGTCCTTGACGTTGTGGCTCACTTTGCGGATATCGGCGGAAAACAGGGCTTTGAGCAGCGCATTCCAGTCGCCCTCATAGCGGTCGAAGAACAGAAGTCTCATCTGTCCCGACTTCTCATCCACCTCGCACTCCACCGCCACGGCCCGCAGGTCGTCGCAGGGCAGTACCGTCACCTGCTGTGCGCTGCGCCACAGCTGCAGAGCAGCTTCCGCCTGCGCTGCGGTGGTGACGATCTCCACCGTCTCGGTGTAGTCCGTCTCCTCCTCCCGCACCTCGCCGGCAGTGGGCTGCAGGCCGTATTTGTCGATCAGCTTGGAAAATTCCAACTGCAGGAACAGGTCGTAGAGCTCCGGTTTGAATTCCCGGCGCAGATTGTCCTCCACTGCAAACTCCATAGGCGCATCGGTGACGATAGTGGCCAGGAAGTAGGAGTGCAGGGCGCTGTCCTTGCCCTCCGCCAGCTTGCGGATGGCGGCAGGCTTGGCCTCGATCTCCGGCATGGCATCGTAGAGCGTCTCCACGCTGCCGTAGCGCTGTACCAGCGCCATGGCCGTCTTTTCGCCCACACCGGGAACGCCGGGAATATTGTCGGACGTATCGCCCATCAGGGCCTTCAGGTCGATCATGTGGATGGGTTCAAAACCGTACTGCTCCCGGAAGGCATCGGGTGTCATATCCTTGGTGGTGGTCTGACCCATACGGGTAGACACCAGCTTCACCGTGGTCTTGTCGGTGATGAGCTGCAGACTGTCTTTATCGCCGGTGACCACCACGCAATCCCAGCCCGCCGCCTCGCACTTGCGGGAGATGGTGCCGATCAGGTCGTCGGCCTCGTACCCCGCCAGCTCGTAGCGGGGGATATTCATGGCATCCAGCACCTGCTTGAGGTAGGGCAGCTGCATGGCCAGTTCCTCCGGCATCCCCTTGCGGGTCGCCTTGTAATTCTCATCGGCCTTGTGGCGGAAGGTAGGCTCCCGCCGGTCAAAGGTGACGCACAGCGCCTCGGGCCGCTCCTCGTCCAAAAGGCGCTGCAGCGTGGTGATAAAGCCGTAAATGGCATGGGTAAACAGCCCCTGCCGGGTGGAAAGGGGCCGGATGCCGTAGAACGCACGGTTGAGGATGCTGTTGCCGTCAAGCACCATCAGTTTCATGGTCGTTACCTCCTGATCGCTTTTGCACATACAGGGTTATTATACGCCGGTTTTGTCGGAAAAACAAGGGATTTGCCCTTGACAGCCAAGGGATTTATGGTAGACTTTTCGTGGATGTCTATTCGACACGAAAGAAGGTTTTTTTATGCCGGATCGCCGCCTTGTCCGCCGGTTGAATCTGCATTTTTCTCTGCTGTGGGCCCTGTACTGGCTGGGCTGGGCCGCCCTGTGGGGCTATCTGTCCGTGTTTTTGCTGCACCGGGGGTTTACCAACTCCCAGATCGGCCTGGTGTCTTCCTGCGCCCTGCTGCTGCCCATCGTGGTGCAGCCGGCGCTGGCCTCCCTCACCGACCGTGACAGCCGCTTTACCGGCCGTCGTCTGGCCATGGTCCTCACCGCCTTGTCCATGGTCTGCGGCGGCGCCGTCTGGCTGGTGGACAACAGCGCCGTATGCGCCGTGCTGCTTGTCGTCATCGGTGTGGCCCTGACGGCCATTGCCCCCTATTTCAATGCCATGAGCATGGACTTCGTGCTGCGTGGTCTGGACGTGGACTTTGGTGCCAGCCGCAGCTGCGGCTCCGTGTCCTATGCCGCCACCTCGCTGGTGATGGGTGCGCTGTTGGAACGCTTTACCCCCACGCTGGTGCTGCCCGTCTTTCTGATCTCCTTCGCTGCGCTGTTTCTGGCGCTGCTGCTATTTCGCTATCCCCTGCCGGCCCTGTCGGTGGGCGAGGCGAAAATCGCCCCTACGGTTCTCTCCAACGCCGCCCTGCTGCGCCATTATCCCCGGTTCACCCTGCTGCTGGTGGCCTGCTTTTTGCTGATGGGCAGCCAGAATGCCATCACCACCTACATGATCCACATTGCCGACAAGGTGGGCGGCGGCGAAACTGCTACCGGCACCGCCTATTTCATCTCCGGTCTGATGGAAATGCCGGCCATGCTGCTCTTTGCCCGGGTACGGCGCAAGGTCTCTTTGAAAACGCTGATGATGCTCTGCGCAGTGGCCTTCGTGGTCCGGGCCGCCGCCTTCCTGCTGGCCGGCTCTACCATCGCCATGTACGCCGCCTGCTCGGTGCAGTTTTTCGCCTACGCAGTGCTGGCCATCTCCACCGTCTACTATGTCACCGAGGAGATCGACACCGCCAATCAGGTGAAGGGCCAGGCCCTCATCTACACCGCCTCTTCCGGCATCGGCGCTGCCTTCGGCTCTCTGATGGGCGGACGGTTGCTGGATCTGGGCGGTGCGAACGCCATGCTGACCTTCTGTATCCTCTCCGGCTGCGCCGGCGCGGCCGTGATGGCCCTGACCCTCTACGGCCGCCGGAAAACTCCGCCGCATCCCACTTCTTCGTCTTATGATCCGGAAAGAAGATGATCCATATGCACCACCATCTGTACAAAAACTTCTCCCTTGTCCGAAAGCTGAATCTCCACTTTTCTGTCTTGTGGGCCCTGTACTGGATGGGCTGGGGCGCCCTGTGGAGCTATCTGTCCGTATTTCTCCTCTACCGGGGCTTCACTAACGCCCAGATCGGACTGGTCACCGGCTGCACCTCTCTGCTGTGCATCTTCATTCAGCCAGCACTGGCCGCTTTGGCCGACCGGGATCACCGGTTCACCAGCCGTCGCCTGGCCATGGGCCTGACTGTCCTCCTCATGGTCTTTGGCACGTGGGCCTGGCTCTCTAACAGCACGCTGCTGACCGCTGTTCTGCTGGTGATCAGCGGCATAGCCGTCACCAATATTCCCCCTCACTTCAACGCCATGAACATGAACATGGCCCTGCGGGGTCTGGACGTCAACTTTGGTGCCAGCCGTGGCTGCGGCTCTGCGGCCTATGCGTTGACTGCGCTGGTGCTGGGCACCCTGTTGGAGCGGCATGCGCCCACCCTGCTGATGCCGGTGTTTCTCACCTGCTTTGGCGGTTTGCTGGCCGCACTGCTCCTGATGCGCTATCCGCTGCCGTCGCTGGATACCGACAGCAAGGCCAGAGTGGCTCCCGTCGTACTGTCCAACTTCTCCCTGCTGCGGCACTATCCCCGCTTTGCGCTGATGCTGGCGGCCTGCGCCCTGCTGCAGATCAGCCGCATCCCCGCCATCACCTACATGAATCACATCGTGGGTAAGGTGGGCGGCACCGAAAGCGCCATGGGCGTTGCCCTGTTTATCTCCGCTCTGGTGGAGCTGCCGGCCATGGTGATTTTCACCCGCCTGCGGCGCAAGCTGCCGCTGCATTGGCTGCTGATCGGCTGCTCGCTGTTCTTCGTCCTTCGGGACGTACTCTTCCTGCTGGCCGGAACCACTACGGTGGTCTATCTGGCCTGCGCCATGCAGGCCCCCTCCTACGCCATCTTCCTTCCCGCCACCGTTTATTACGTCACCGAAGAGATCGACATCGCCAACCAGGTGAAGGGGCAGGCTCTGGTCTACACCGCCACAAGCGGCATCGGCTCGGCGCTGGGCTCTCTGTGTTCCGGCTATCTGCTGGACCACGGCGGCGTGCCTTCCACGCTGATTTTCGGTACTCTGTGTGCGCTTTTGGGCGCCGCTGTCATGACTCTCGCCCTGTCGTCGGGCAAAAGAAAGGAAACATCCACATGATCGAATCCTTCCTCACTGTATCTCAGCAGGTGCTGATGCTCTTTATGCTCATCGGCGTGGGCTTCCTGCTGGGCAAACTGAAGCTGACTACAGCTGCAGGCAGCCTGTGCATGAGTAACCTGATGCTCTATGTGGTGGTCCCCTGTCTGGTGATCTCCTCCTTCCAGCGTCCGTTGGAAGCAGAGCATCTGCGCAACTTTGGCCTCACCCTGCTGCTGTCCCTCATCGTCCATATTGCCATGATCGCCGTCGCTTCTGTCGTTCTGCGCCGTGTGGATGCGGATCGGCGCAGTGCGCTGTCGCTGTGTGCCGTGATGGCCAACTGCGGCTTTATGGCCTTCCCCCTGCAGTCGGCGCTGTACGGCCCTATCGGCATTTTCTACGGCTCGGCTTACATGGTCATCTTTAATATCTGTACCTGGACCTGGGCCCTGTATACCGCCTCCGACTACGACAAGTCGGTGCTGAAGCTGAAGACGGTGCTGCTCAATCCCACCATTATTTCTCTGGTGGTGGCACTGGTCCTCTATCTGGGCCAGATCACCCTGCCGCCCCTGCTGATGACGCCCATCAACTACATCTCCAGCCTCAACACGGCTCTGCCCATGATCATCATCGGCTACCACCTGTCCCAGGCCGATCTGAAAGCCGCTCTGCGTGGTCAGGGCACCCTGGCCAGTCTGTTCCTGCGGCTCATCGTTTCGCCGCTGCTGGCCATCGGCCTGTGCCTGCTGCTGGGGCTGAACTCCATGGTGTCCACCGTGGTGGTCATCGCCGCCGCTACTCCGGCCGCCGCCGTGGTGACCATGCTGGTGTCCAAGTTCGGCAAAAACGCCCCCCTCTCCTCCAGCCTGGTGTCTGTGCATACCCTGTGCTCCGCCGTGACCATCCCCGTGATGGTGGCGCTGGCCCAGCTGCTGATCGGTTAAGAAACAGAAACACCCTCTGTTCCCGAAAGGAACAGAGGGTGTTTTTTCTTTTTTACGACACCGCTGTCAAAGGCTGGCTGATGTCCACCGTTCCCAGCGTGTCGCGCCACTCGCCGTCCACCAGAATGCGGACACGGCGCACATCGCGGACGGAGCACAAAGACCGCACCAGTCCGATCACCGTCTGGCGCTGGGTCGAATCGCCCATACCCAACTGCTCCACGCAGCTCTCCGGCAGATTCAAATAGCAGGTGCCGTCCTCCAGACGAACGCTCAGCACCTCGAACTCCTCCGGCACCAACGGCTGCAGCGTTTCGCTGACAGGGCCCTCCAGCACCGCTTCCAGCACCGCTTCCATCTGGCTCTCACCTTCGTAAACGGTCAGGATCCGCTCCTCCGGCACCAGCAGCGGGCCGTTGGGGAAATGGAGCTGCACCGCCACATTGCGCACCACGTCTTCCGGGCTGGTGACCAGCACATCGTCGGCGCGGAAATAGTTCTTGTCACGGTACGCCAGATCCCGGCCGTTAACGGTGATGCGCACCGTATAGATACCGGGGATCTGCACCAGCGACAGGGCTACGCAGTAGTCGGCCATGCTCAGGTCGATACCCGACAGCTGACCGTAGGCAGAGGAAAAATCCACCACCACCGTACTGCCGCTGACAGTGCAGGACAGCAGCCGTGTGCCGCTGGGCACCGGCTGACGGAAGCCCCCTTCCTTATAGCCGCCCATCAGCAGACGCAGCACTTCCTCCGACTGCACCTGGGCCGACTGCTCACGCCAGTCACGCCAGTCCACACGAATGGCATCGATGGCGTCGCCGCCGCTGGCCAGCACCTCCGGGCGCACCGGATAGTACAAGCTCAGGGTTTCCGTTTCGTTGGGGCCGTCCGGCACCAGGCTGATGCCCAGCGTCAGCAGCAGCAAAAGGCACAAAATGCCGCCGATCACTCGCTTCATGCCTCCCCACCTCCTTCTGCCAGAGGCAGGCGCACGATGAACACCGTGCCGGGTCCTTCCTCACGATGGCGGGCCTCGATGGTACCCTCACGGCGCAGTACCGTATCACGCACAATGCTCAGTCCCAGACCCGTGCCGCCCACAGCCCGGGAACGGGCCTTGTCCACACGGTAAAAGCGCTCAAACACGTGGCTCAGATCTTCGTCGGGGATGCCCACGCCGTTGTCCTCCACCCGGATAACCACCGCCTGTCCTTCCACCGTCACATCGGTGCGGACAAAGCCGCCGTTCGCGCTGTACTTGATGCCGTTTTCCATAATATTGTAGAGGATCTGGTGGATATCGTCCTCCGTGGCTATGACCACGGCACGGTCATCGGCCTGATAGCTCAGGGCCACGCCCTTTTCCTTGGCCACCATCCGCAGCATTCGCTGCACCCGCTCCAGCACCGGCGCCACCGCCACGGCAGCACCCTGCTCCAGCGCACCGCTGTCCAGACGGGTCAGGCGCAGCAGATCTTCCGTGATGCGGCTGAGCCGCTCGGCCTCCTGCCCGATGTCACCCACGAATTCATGGATCGTCTCGGCGTCCATATTCTCCGTCTGCAGGATAGAGTCGGTCAGCAGGCGGATACCGGCCAGCGGCGTTTTCAGCTCATGGGATGCATCGGACACAAAGCGGCGGCGGGCATTCTCCGTGGTCTGCAGCCGGTCGGTCAGGCTGTTGAACTCTGCCGTGATCTGGGCGATCTCATCGCTGCCCTTCACCTCGGCCCGATGGCTGTAAGCGCCCTCCCGCACGTGGCGGATGGCCTGCAGCAGCTCGCTGATGCGGCCCGTCAGCATTCGGGACAGCAGCAGGCTCAGCACAATGACGAAAACCGCCACCACGCCGGAGATCCGGGCGATGTTGCTCTGCAGGCTCTTGAACAGCTCCGCCTGCTCCGTATCGTACTCATAGGCATAGATGGCGCCCACGGTCTGGTTGTGATACACCACCGGCGAAGCGCCGCGGCTGAGAAAAGCGTCGCCGTCATAGCTGCAATAATAGGCATTCTGGCCCCGCAGCGCCTGAAATATCTCGGTGTAAAAGGCGTAAAGACCTACGGCACTGCCGGTTTCACGGGAGTCATACAAAACCCGCCCGGCCGTGTCGGTCACCAGAATACGGCTCACGCCTGTTTCTTCCACCACCGTCAGCGCCTGGCTGACATTTTCCGGTGTCAGATCCTCCAGACCGCTCAGAGCTGACTCGATCACCTTCACGCTGCCGGCCATGGCCGTCACCTTGGAGCGGAACACCAGATTCTGGGATTCCAGCAGCGGATAGGTGTTCAGCAGGATCAGCACAAAAACGATGACAAGGATGTAGCTGAGGCTGAACTTAAATTGTAGGCTGACTTTCCCCTTTGAAATAGTAACCCACTCCCCACTTGGTCATGATGTAAACCGGCTCGGCCGACGTTTTCTCCAACTTCTCCCGCAGGCGGCGGATATGCACATCCACCGTGCGGTAATCGCCTGCGTAGGAATAGCCCCATACCAGATCCATCAGGCTCTCACGGCTGTAGACCCGGCGGGGATTCTTCATCAGCAGCTCCATCAGGTCGTATTCCTTGGCCGTCAGGTCGATGACCTGTCCGTCCCGGATGGCCACCCGCTGCTGGGTGTCCAGCGACAGATCGCCCACCGTCAGCAAACTGCGCTGCTCTTCGGCGGGACGGGCCGCCGCCGCACTGCGGCGCAGCAGGGCCCGGATCCGGGCCTTGACCTCCAGAATATTGAAGGGCTTGGTGATATAGTCGTCGGCGCCGCAGGCAAAGCCCATCAGCTTGTCGGCATCCTCGCTGCGGGCCGTCAGCATAATGACCGGCACGTCGGAGAATTCCCGGATCTTCATGCAGGCGTCGCTGCCGGACATGCCCGGCATCATCCAGTCCAGCAGGATCAGATCGAACTGCTCCCGCCGCTCCAGCTCCACGGCGGCTGCGCCGTCGTAAGCCACCGTCACCTCATAGCCCTCGTTTTCCAGATTGAACTTCAGGCCCTTGACCAGCAATTTTTCGTCATCCACTACCAGAATCTTCATGGTTCCTCCTCTGTCACGATCATGTCACGCAGTCCCTCCAGCGTGGCAAGTCCGATGCCCTCCACCGCCAGCAGATCCTCCGGGATCTGATAGCTGCCGTTCTCTTTCCGCCAATCGACGATACGCCGGGCCAGCACAGGCCCTACTCCGGGCAGCTGCTGCAGCGTTTCTTCGTCGGCTGTGTTGATGTTGATCTTTTGGGGCAGGGACTGGGATATGTCCTCATCCTTCCACGCAGTCACCGTGACGCCGCCCCGATGCGCCGTGCCATGCAGGAACACCGCTGCCGCCAGCAGACAGAACAGCGCCGTAAGGATCAGACAAAATATTTCCGTTTTTGCCAGCTTTCCCTTTTGTGCCACGGTTGACTCCCTCGCGTTTTTTGCTATAATTGAAGCAGGCTTATTCACGATGCCCCCCTCCGGCGGCACCGTGCCTTTTATGCTTTCATACATTATACCATGTCTGGAGAAAAAACACTATGAAATTTCGCCGCATTCTGTCCGTTTTTTTCATCACGCTTCTGCTGCTGACCATGACAGCCCCCTGCGCTCAAGCGCTGGAGGCCCCGTCGGTCAATGCGCAGGCCGCCATTCTGGTGGACACCGCCGATGACACCATCCTGTTCGGCAAAAACGAAACAAAAAGAATGTACCCCGCCAGCATCACCAAGGTGATGACCTGCCTGCTGGCGCTGGAGGCCATCGAGCGCGGCGAGCTGAAAGCCGATGACATGATCACCGCCTCCGAAACCGCTTTTCAGGGTCTCCATCCCGACGGCAGCAATGCCGGTATCAAACCGGGTGAGACGATGGCGCTGAAGGATCTGCTGTACTGCATGATGCTGGTGTCGGCCAACGAAGCCTGCAACATCGTGGCTGAGGCCGTGGATGGCAGCGTCGCCGCCTTTGTCAGCCGCATGAACAGCCGCGCGCAGGAGCTGGGAATGACCGACACCCGCTACGTCAACACCAGCGGTCTGCACGACCCGGGACATTATACCACCGCATGGGATCTGTATGTACTGGCCCGCACCGTGCTGCAAAAAGAATCCTTCATGACCATCTGCAACACCCTGGCCTACACCGTTCCGGCCACCAACATGAACGGCTCTCGTGAGCTGCACACCACCAACTCCCTGATTTCCAACTGGCGCATTCTGGGCTATCTTTACAGCGGCGCCGAGGGCATCAAGACCGGCACCACCGACGAGGCCGGCCACTGCCTGCTCTCCTCCGCCGTCCGTGCCGGCCGCCGTCTGGTGTGCGTGGTTCTGGGCTGCGAGGGCTCCGGCACCACCATTCGTACTTACTCCGACTCCGCCAAGCTGTACGACTACGGTTTTGACGGCTTTTCCACCCGCACCATCCTCACCACCGACGAGCTGATCGCCGAAGTGCCGGTGGAGCTGAGCAAGGAGACCAACTACGTGGTGGTCCATCCCGCCACCGAGGCCTCCGCCACGCTGCCCAACGATGTGGACATTTCCACGCTGGAACGTCAGGTAACGCTGCATCAGGATGTGGCCTTCGCCCCCATCGCCAAGGGTGACGAGCTGGGCGAGATCACGCTGCGCTACAATGGTCGGGTGTGCGCCACCGTGCCCCTGCTGGCCCAGTACGATGTGGGTGCCTCTCAGTTCCTCACCGTCAAGTACCAGATCATCCAGTTCTTCTCCAAGACCATCGTCAAGATCGCGCTGGCCGTTCTGGCAGTGCTGGTGATCCTGATCTGGGTGTGGTGGAAGTTCCTGCGCCGTAACCGCCGTTACGGCAGCCGCACCGGCCGCCGCACCCGCAGCCGCAGCTATCGCGGCCGCCGCAGATAACAACACACGAAAAAGCAGACGCCCGCCGCGTCTGCTTTTTGGCAAGGAGTCAGTCATGGAACCTGTCATTTTATACGAAGACGCCCATCTGGTGGTGTGCTGCAAGCCGGTGAACTACCTCTCCGAGGATGACGGCAGTGCCAAGTGCATGCCCCGCTGGCTGCGTGAGCATTATCACGCACTGGGCAAGAATGACTATATCGCCACCGTCCACCGGCTGGACAAGGTCACCGGCGGCGTGATGGTCTTTTCCCGCCGCAAGGAAGTTACCGGCAAGCTGACGGCGCTGGTGGCGGAACACCGCATCACCAAGGAGTATCTGGCCGTCCTCCGGGGTCATCCGGAAAAAGAGGCCGATACCCTTACCGACCTCCTCTTCCGAGACGCCGCCCACAACAAGAGCTTTGTGGTGCAGCGGATGCGCAAGGGCGTCCGGGAAGCCAGACTGGAGTACCGGGAAATCGGCCGCACCGAGGAGCTGTCGCTGGTACGGGTCAAGCTCCATACCGGCCGCACCCACCAGATTCGGGTGCAGTTCTCCTCTCGTCAGCTGCCTCTGCTGGGGGACATCCGCTACGGCAGCAAGGACCCCGGCTGCTCGGCCGCACTGTGGTCCTACCGTCTGGCCTTCACCCATCCGGTGACCAAAAAAGCGGTGGATGTGATGCTCCCGCCGCCGCCGCAATATCCATGGGATCTGTTCCAGGCAGAAGAATTAACATAAAAAGAACCACACTTTCGCAAGAAAGTGTGGTTCTTTTTCATTTTTCAATGCCAAAGATATTGTGCAGCAGGCGCTTGCCGCTTGCAGTGCGGAAAATGCGTTCCTCCGCTGCCAGGATCGCTCTGTAGCGATCGGCAAACTCATAGAGGTTCACCAGAAAATCCGCCTCGATCAGGATCTGATAGTCCAACCCCTCCACATCCGTATAGGTGTGATGATGGCCCACCAGATATTTCACCCGGTCGATCTGGGCTTCGGTGTAATCTCCCAGCGAGCGCAGCAGCGTCTCCGCCTCACCGGGTCCGATGGCCTCCTGCAGCTTTCCGTCGCTGCGGCCGTATTGGCGCTGGGCATTGCGGATACCGATGTCGTGGACCAGCGCCGCCGTTTCCAGTACAAACTGGGTCTCCTCATCCAAGCCCTCCATCGTGCCGATGGCAGCGGCAAAGCCGTGGACCTTGGTAAAGTGATGGACCAGCGCCGGATCACGGTCATAGTCCGCCATAGCGGTCAGCAGCCGTGCCGTTTCCTTTCTCACTTCTTTTCCCCCTTGACCTCCACCTCGTAGATGGTCCGTTCCTTGTCAAAGGCCAGCAGCGCCTCCACCAGACCGTCCTCGGTCTCCTTGGTGCGGCTGACGATCAGCATCACAGGCTTGTAGAACACCACCACGATGGCCTCCTCGCTCATGATGCAGCAGCGGTAGTCCTCCCAGCTGAAGCGGGTCTCCCGGCCGGCTTCATTGCATTCGCAGATGCCGTCCTCGTCCACAGTCAGCGTGCCGGACGTGCCGTTGTTCTGCAGATACAGCGCCTGCGCTCTGGCAAAGGCCTTCTTGTTGCCGCTCTGGGAAGCCCACAGAAGGCCGCCCAGCAAAGCACACAGTACCGCCAGCACGATCTTTCCGGCCGATACGCCGCTCACGCCCATCAGGCCCGCCTGCGCCACTGCCAGCAGTCCAAACAGCAGGGCCTGCAAGCGCATCTTTTTCAGGGTCTGGGTCATGGTCGTGATCTTTCCGCCGCCTTTTTTCAGAACCGGCGCCACACTGCTGTGGATCCCCTGGCCCAGGTCAAACAGCCGCGCCTTGTCATTCAAGGTATAAGGAACGCGAAAAACCTGCTCGCTCATTTCTTCTTTCCTTTCATCACAGCCTTGCGGATGGTGTGGATCATATCATACTCTTTCAGTACAGCACGGAGGGCCTGCTCCGTCTCATCATCACGGCTCATCAGCACCATCTCCTCCCGCTCGGGAACAAAGAGGATCACGATGGTCTCGTCGGTGATAAAGCAATAGCGATACTCGCTCCATGCGTAGGCGCTTTCCTTGCCGTTCTCGCTCACATCCGTCAAACCCCAGTCGGTAAAGCGCAGGGTACCCGTCTCGCCGGTGGAACGCAGAAACGCACCCTCGGCATAGCGGTAGTCGCGGCGATTGTTGGCCCAGGAGGTCACCATGATCATACCGTACAGCACGCACACCACCAGCAGGATCACGCCGGTCACATCAAAGCCGTTTTGGATCATTCCCAGCAGGAACACCACTGCCAGTGCGTACAGCAGGAGGAACTGGATCAGCACCACCTGCAGCGACTTGTGGAAGGGCTGGACCTTGTCCTGCTTCTGCAGAATTCGGTCTCGGTTGCTGTAGATGGCATAAGCCACGGAAAACAGCTTCTTTTTCTCTTTCAGTCGATACGTTACCTGCATCTGCCGATTATCACTCATGTTGTTTCACCTTTCACTTCCACCGTACGGACGGTGTCTTCTTTGTCCACGGCTTTCAAAATTTCCCGAAGAGCCGCTTCCTTCTCCTTGCTGCGGTCGATCATCAGCACGGCATCCCGCTCCTGACCGAAGAGGAACAAAATCCCCTCACCCACCAGCAGGCAGTACCGGAAATCCTGCCACGAGAAGAAATTCTTTTTGCCGGAAGCCGCCACATCGGTGATGCCCCGCTGGTCAAAATGCAGCACACCTTCCGTCTCGCCGGATTCCATAAACCGCTGCAGAGCGTACGCATAGTTGCGCTGCTGGGTCTTCTGGCTGCGCAGCAGACCTGCCGTATAGATACCGGCGATAACCAGGACCGCCACGCCCAGCGCATCCACGCCCTGCACCGCCATCAGCACCACATAAAGGCCGATCACCGTCAGCAGCACAGCTGCAGACAGTCGGCTCTTCCGCAGCAGTCTGGGGAAGGGCTCCGCCTTCTTTCCCTTGTACAGCACACCGCTGCGGTTGGTATAGATGCCGTAAGCCAGCGCAAAGAGTTTCTCCTTTTCCCGCAAGCAATACGGGATCTGCATTGCGCTGTCCATGCTCATTGTGCCAGTGCCTCCTCCAGCGCCTTGGCCAGCTGATCGGGGCAGGAGGTATTTTTAAAGCCGCAGCGAATGCCCCGCATGCGCTCGATGGCCTCCTGGGCCTTCATGCCCCGCACCAGAGCGGCAATGCCCTGCAGATTGCCGTTGCAGCCGCCCAGGATCTGCACGTCACGGATCACGCCGTCTTCCAGTTCGATGGTCATGCGCTGAGAACATACGCCCTTGGGACGATAAGTATAGGTCATAACAGTAGCTCCTTTATTGTTCGATAAAGGGTATTATACGCCTTTCCCTCCTGTTTGACAAGTTTTTTGCCGCATTTTGGCAAACAAGAACGCTTCCGTCGGCTTGGGTTTCCCCAGTCCATCGGAAGCGTTGATTGTCGGTCATCACCGTCAGTTATTCGTCGTAACAGTATGCTTTCTGCACGTGATTGCCGGTAAAAGCGTAAAGCATGTTGGGATAGCGGACCTTGAAGGTCAGCGTGTCACCGGACTGCCAGATCCGCCCCGTTTCGGTAACGTCCACCACCGTATGATCACTGCTGTGGCCCACTACCTCCACGCCGTCCAGCTCCGGGATCATCACCGATGCGTCGCCCACATCCTGACTGCCCACGGCAAGGATGGCACGCAGGCGGCGGCCCTTGTCCACCCGTTCCACGGTCTGTCCGGCCCAGTTTTTGGTGCTGGCGCCCTTGGGTGCCGAGGCCTTTTCATGGATCTCCACGATCTCAGCCGTCAGGCGCAGGGTGTCCTCCCGGGTTCCGGGGAAGGTCAGACTGCGCCCAATGCGCATATTCATGGGGTTGGCGATGGAGCCGCCCAGACGCAGGTGGTTGATCCGCTTGGGCATCCGGTTGATGCCGTCACGCAGCAGCAGCAAATTGATGGAGCTGCCTCCGGAGAGGATCTCCAGCTCACGGCCGATGGCAGCTTCCACCGCTTCGGCTGCCTTTACGAAGAAACCCAGGCTTTCTTCATTGGGCAGAATGCCGTTGAGGCAGGCATGGCTGGTGCCGATGCCCCGCAGGCGCAGATTCGGCAGCGCCTCGCACAGCTTCGCCAGCTCCACCAGCTCCGTGATGTTGTCCACGCCCTCACGCAGATCACCCACGTCGATCATGAGGATGATGCCCGGGGTGGTATTCCACTTCTCCGCCTCTTTTTCCAGTCCCAGCAGCACATTGGGGTCGGAATGCAGACTCAGGTCTGCATAGCGGGCCGTGGCTTCCAGTTCGCCGCGGGTAGGACTGCGGGTCAGCAGCGTCTCCGTCTCCGGATAGGCTTCCTTCAGCGCCTGCAGATGTTTGGCACGGGAAACCGCCAGCTGGGCGCAGCCGCCGTCACGGTAGGCTTTGGCCACCTGCAGATCTCCATCCGAAAATTTAATCACACCTGCGACGGAAATACCGTTCCGGGCGCACAGGTCACAGTAGACCCGGGCGTTGCTCTCAATGGCGTCCAGATTGATATCCATCACAGGGAATTGACGAGAATTCATATGTGTCGCACCGGCTTTCCTTCGTTCAGTCAAAGGGAAGCGACAGCGGAGGAAACAATCGTTTTCCGCTGCCGCTTCCGGATGTGGCTATTTACTTGCAGCAGGTGATAAAGTTATCACTCTTGGTGGTGGTGGCGGGAGGTGCGGGATCCAGCTTGCGGTCGGCAATGCCCAGAATGTCCTCGGGACGGATCCAGGGACGGCCCTGAATGCCGCTGGTCTCCTCGTGGG
>JAFQFC010000009.1 GCA_017415775.1 Oscillospiraceae bacterium | reverse complement strand
GCTGCGCCTCCGGCTTCTTGGTGGTCTTGATCTCCACCACCCAGGTGGCCTTGCGGCCCTCATCGGTCAGCAGGCCGAAGTAGGGCACGAAGCCGGCGATGGAGCCCATGATGTCCATGATGCCGCTGTTGCGGTTGCAGCGGGCACCCAGCACGCTGTTGGCGTAGACCACGGCGCTGGACTCGGCCCAGCTGAGGATCTCGCCCTTCTTGGGGGTGTTGCCCACCTGATCGAGGTAGCAGGCGCAGGTGAAGGCATCCTCGTTCATGAGGCCCAGTTCCTTGAGCTGCTGCTCGTAGCTGTCCTGCTTGGTGTACATGATCTTGTTGAAGATGAAATTCATCAGGAAGTTGGCAGGCACCTTGTTGTCCACGGGACGGGGGTCCACGGAGAACTGCTGCTGGGAAAGAGCGCCGGCGTCGATGAGCTTCTGGGTCAGCTCAAACACGGGGCCCATCATCTTCAGGCCGAAGGAGGTGACCAGATGGTTATACTCGGAAGTGACAGGCACCATCTTGTCTGCGCCGAAGGTCTCGCCGTACATGACAAGGGTCTTCATGACCTTTGCCATGGTTTCGCCCTTGGAGCCGTTCAGGATGGCCTGCTGTTCAGGGGTCAGAATCATAGGGGGATCTCCTTTCTCAGATCTTCATGCACACATCCCAAGCCTGCCAGATGACGGAGCGCAGGTTGCCCACCTTGGAGCAGTCACCCACGTGGTAGACGTTGCTGGCCTTGGGGAACAGAGGTGCACTCTTATAGCCGGTGGAGAGGATCACGTTGTCGGCCGGGATCTTGAACTGCACGCCGTTCTTGTCGGACACCAGCACGCCGTCGTCCTCGATGCCGCACAGCTTGGTCTCGGTATGGACGGTCACCTGATTGGCCTCGAAGAAGTCACGCAGGAAGCTGGAGTTGGCCAGGCACACGCCGGGGGTAGTGATCAGGTCGTCCAGCATTTCCACGATGGTGGGCTTCTTGCCCTGCAGGTACAGCTCGTAGGCGATCTCGCAGCCGGTGAGGCCGCCGCCGATGATGGTCACATTCTCGCCCACCTCCGGCTGATCCAGCAGGAAGTCGATGGCCTGAATGCCCTTTTCGATGCCGGGGACAGGGATGCGGTTGGGGGTAGAGCCGGTGGCCACGATGATGGCGTTGCAGTCCACCTCGCTGATGTCCTTGACCTCGGTGTTCAGCTTGACAGTGATGTTGGGGTACTTGGTGATCTCACGGCGGTACCAGGTGATGAGGTCACGGTCCTTCTCCTTGAAGGAGGGGGCGGCAGCAGCGATAAACACGCCGCCCAGACGGTCGGACTTCTCGTAAATGGTCACCCTATGGCCCCGCTTGGCCAGCACCAGAGCGGACTCCATACCGCCGATGCCGCCGCCGACGACGGCCACATTCTTGCTGACATGGGACTTGGCGATATAGTGCTTCTTGGTCTGCATGGTCTCGGCATTGACGGCGCAGCGGGCAAGATGCATCGTGTCGCTCAGATCCTGGGTATTGTAGTGGCCCTTGGAGGAGGAGAAGTTGAAGCAGCCGCTGTGGCAGCAGATGCAGGGGCGGATATCCTCCAGACGGTCCTCCATCAGCTTGGTGATCCACTCACCGTCAGCCAGGAACTGGCGTGCCACGCCCAGACCGTCGATCTTACCGGCAGCGATGGCCTCGGCGGCCACGTCCGGTTCCATACGGCCGGCGCAGACCACGGGGATATCCACCACGGTCTTGATATGGGCCACATCGTCCAGATTGCAGTTCTGGGGCATGTACATAGGCGGATGTGCCCAGTACCAGCTGTCGTAGGTGCCGTTATCGGCGTTGAGCATATCGTAGCCGGCATCCTGCAGGTACTTGGCGGCACGCTCGGACTCTTCCATACCGCGGCCCAGCTCGGGAGCGTCGTCACCGGGAACGATGCCCTTGGCGAAGCCCTTCAGCTTGGACTCCACGCTGTAGCGCAAAGACACGGGGAAATCGTCGCCGCAGGCTTCCTTGATGGCCTTGACCACCTCGGCGGCGAAGCGGTAGCGGTTTTCGAAGCTGCCGCCGTAGTCGTCGGTGCGCTTGTTGAAGAACTCGATGGCAAACTGGTCCAGCAGGTAGCCTTCATGGACTGCATGGACTTCCACACCGTCCACGCCGGCTTCCATGCACAGCTTGGCCGTCTTGGCGAAGGCCTCGATGATCTCATGGATCTGCTCCACGGTCATCTCAGGGCAGATGATATCGGGAGCCCAGCGGTTGGGCTGGGGGCTGGGGCAGGCCAGCTCGTGGTTGGTGTCGATGACAGGCTTGATGAGGGCACGGGTGAACTTATTCTTGTGCAGGGGTCCGATCACCTCGGTAATGGCCCAGCTGCGGCCCATACCGGCGGTCAGCTGCACGAAGAGCTTGGTGCCGGTTTTATGGATCTCGTCCATAAAGACCTTCAGATCCTTGAACATCTTGGGGTTCTGCCACAGCCACTTGCCCCAGAAGGTGTCACGCAGGGGGGCGATGCCGGGGATGATCAGGCCCACGTTGTTCTGGGCACGCTCCAGAAACAGGTTGGCGGCCTCCTTGTCGAAGTGGCAGCCGCCCAGTTCGAACCAGCCGAACAGGGACGTGCCGCCCATGGGGCACATGACGATGCGATTCTTGATCTCTACATTGCCCACCTTCCACGGGGTAAACAGGGCTTCGTATTTCTGATCCATACTAACTCATCCTTTCTCTATTTGCCAAAGGGTGAACGGGGTCTCTCCCCCCGTCCGGGTTTCATGTGTTCATTATAGCGTTTTCTGCCGCTCCCGTCAACTTTTTCACAAAAAGTGACGCACCGGGCGCACAATTTCCGCTGCCCGGTCTGCCGATTCTTTATGTGTCTCCATGGGCAGTACTAAAAAGAATTGAAATCGCACCGGAACTGTGGCATACTTTTCTTGTCATTTCCCGAGAAAGGAGCCATCCTATGATCAAAGCCGTCTTGCTGGATGTGGACAACACCCTTCTGGATTTCAACAAATGCGCCTGCGCCGCCATGCAGGATGCGGCACGGGAGTTTTCCCTGTCTCTGCCGGAGCACGCCTTTGCCGTCTTTCGGCGCATCAATGACGAACTCTGGCGCCGGATCGAGGAACAGACCCTGACCACAGAGGAGCTCTACCGCATCCGCTGGGCGCTGATCTTCCGGGAACTGGACATCGACTTTGACGGCCCGGACTTTGAGGCCCGGTTTTACCACTATCTCACCACGGCTGCAGAAAAGGTAGACGGTGCCGATGAGCTGATGGCGCATCTGCAGGGCAGATACACCCTCTGCATCGCCAGCAACGCACCCTATCTCCAGCAGGTACAGCGGATGGAAAAGGCGGGGTATCTGCCCCACCTGCACCATCTCTTTATCTCCGAGGAGATCGGGGCGGCCAAGCCCTCTCCCCTCTTTTTTGAAGCCTGTCTGGCCTCCCTCGCTCCCCTGCGACCTGATGAGGTACTGATGATCGGCGACTCGCTGACGGCGGACATCGCCGGAGCCAAGGCCTGCGGCATCCGGACCTGCTGGTATCGCCATGGAAGCGGCAAGGACGGCAGCATGGCCGACTACTGCGTGGCGGATCTGCGGGAGATCTGTGAAATATTGTGAGAGGAGGAACCTCCATGGTACCCCATGCGAAAGTCCGTAAGGGCGGAAAAGTCTATCTTCTGGTCCGCTACGATGAGCAATTCCGCTTTGTCACCGCCAACGAGCGACTCACCGAAGCCATGGAACGTCACATCCTCTCCGCCCCCTGCGAGGACAGTGAGCTGGATATGCTGCGCCTGACCTACGAATCTCTGCCCATCAAGGACGTATGGAGCTACGCCATGTCCGACACAGCGGCGGGCAGCGGCCTGCTGCTGTACGTTGGCAGCGAGGTGCGCAGCTACCATATCCACGAGGATGTCTCTGCCGATCAGGCCGCCGCCCTGCTGGAAGGCATCGGTAAGTTCGGCGAGGTAGAGCCTCCGAAGCCGGAGATCCCCCAAATGGAGGACTGGCGCCTGGAGCGGCAGGATCCCCGTGTTCTGCGATGGATCAAGCCCCTCACCCGCTGCTGGAACGGTATCGCCATTTTCTTCTCCCTCGGCGCTCTCTTTCTCGGCGGCAACACCTCCCTGTTGGTCTGCACGCTGATTGTTCCGCTGACTCTGCTGCTGTATCTGCTGCTGCCCCAGTATTACTCATTTCTCTTAATGGAGGAGGAATACCACAAGTACGGCTACACCGCCCCGGTGGAGCTGAGTTTTGTACCGTGCGCCCTTATTTTCCCGTCTTTTGTTTTGGGATTGCGGCAAGTTTCTTCCGATCACTACAACCTCCCGCTTCATTACTATCTCATCGCCCTCGCCTTGCTTCTCTCCCCTCTTTTGTTGCGTTATCTATCCCGGGAGGTACGGGATCATCGTGAAATTATCTTCTTTTTGTGCGTTATCGTTACGCTGTTTTACAGCTTCAGCGCCCCACTTTTTGTCGACCGATTTCTCACAGGTGCGGAACCCCCACCGCAACCCTATGAGGTTATCGAAAAAGACTTTTCCATCGGTAAAGGAGGGGCTAAACACTGCGTCTGCGAAGTTGAGTTGGATGGAGAATTGGTGAGCGTATGGATCTCCGAAAGTTATTACGACATACTCCAACCCGGTGACACGGTGATGGTGGTTCACGACAAGGGCGCTTTGGGTTTCGACTACGCCTACGTTGTGGAAAAGGCGGAGTGACCCAGATACATACCAAAAAGGACGGTATTCCCGTGGGAATACCGTCCTTTTATTGTTCTTTTGTTATGCGCCTTCGTAGCCGATCAGCAGGCCGCCGTGCTCGGCGTAGTAGCTGCAAAGGCCCATGCAGGTGCCGACCTTCACAACGCTGCCGGGGAACTCGCTGCGGATGAGATCCTTCAGCGCCATGGCGGCGTTCAGGTTCAGGCAGTGGTCGATCCACACCTTACCGCCGCAGTAGCCGCGGCTCTTCATCTCGTCAAAAACGGCGGCCAGCGCCTTCTTCTCGCCGCGGCACTTGTGCAGCTGCTGCAGCGTACCCTCGTCACTGGCACGGCCCACGATGCGGATGCCCATGACGCCCACCAGCTTGGCCACCGCCATGCTGCACCGGCCGTTGCGGGCCAGATTCTCAATGGACTCCAGAGAGAAGCACAGACGGGTGGTCTGGAGATATTCCCGCACCTGACGGTCGATCTCGTCGAATTCCAGGCCCTGCGCCATCAGCTCTGCCAGCTTATCCAGCACCAGATGGGCCTCGGGGCCCACGGACAGGGTATCGATGACGCTGACACGGCGGCCGGGATGCTCCTCCATATAATCCTCGGCGGCGGTGCGGGCCGCAGCACAGGAGCCGGACAGGTTGGAGGTGATGGTCACGGCGAAGATACCCTCGGCATCACCGAAGGCCTCCTTCCACTCGTACACATTGGGGCAGGAAGTGGAGCTTCCCTCACGGCTGGCCTTCATGGCATCCAGCATACCGAACACGTCCAGACCGGGTACATCCACATACTCCACGCCCTGATTGAGGATCTTCAGCGGCACATGGGCGTAGTCCACACCGGACAATTCAAACACGTTGGAGGACGAATCGGCAACAATTTTATAGTTCATCAGAGAGAACTCCTTTCAAAAAACGCCTGTAAAAGATATTCAACATTCTAATCTCATTTTGTCGAAGTGTCAACAGCAGTTGATGTTCATTATTGTGTTAATCTTGAACTTTCTGTAAATTTGCGATAAACTATAGAAAATCAGCCGCCCTACGGGGCGATCACACACGAAAGAGAGGGCTTTTTCATGTTCGACGCCGCCATCATCGGTACCGGTCCTGCCGGGCTGTCTGCCGCCATCAATCTCAAGCTCCACGACAAAAGCGTGGTGTGGTTCGGCTCTGCTCAGGGGAGCGACAAAGTGGAAAAGAGCGAGAAGATCGCCAACTATCCCGGCATGGGTCTCATCTCCGGCCCGGAACTGAACGCCCACTATGCCGCCCACGCCCAGACGCTGGGCCTGACGGTGGAGGATAAGATGGTCACCAACATCATGCCCGCCGAGGATCACTTCATGCTGCTGGCGGAGAACGAGGTCTACCAGGCCAGAACGGTGCTGCTGGCCACCGGCGTGGTGTCTGCCCGCAGCTTCAGCGGCGAGGCGGAGCTGCTGGGCCGGGGCGTCAGCTACTGCGCCACCTGCGACGGCTTCCTCCACCGGGGCAAGACCATCGCCGTGTTCTGCGCCGCAGCACGCTACGAGCATGAGGTGGAATATCTGGCAGGCCTTGCCGCAAAGGTCTACCTCTACACCCCCTACAAAGACAGCGCTGTTACCGCTCCCAATGTGGAAAAGATCGCCCCCATCCGTGCCGTGCTGGGTACGGAGCGTGTCACCGGCGTGGAGCTGTTTGACGGCACGCAAATCGAAGTGGAAGCCCTCTTCTGCCTGCGCAATGCCGTAGCCCCCACTTCCCTGCTGCCGTCCCTGACGGTGGAGGGCGCCCACATCGTGGTGGACCGGCAGCAGCGCACCAACCTGCCCGGCTGCTTCGCCGCCGGCGACTGCACCGGCCGGCCCTATCAGCTGGCCAAGGCCGTGGGCGAGGGCAACGTGGCTGCCCACAGCATGCTGGAATATCTGGCGGAGAAGTAAGGCCGCCGCTGCGTCCGCATTAATCGACACTTTTTCTTTCATTGTCTTAAAAAACTGTGGCAATTTTTGTTTTTATCCGTTACAATAGAAAATAGAATGTGAAATAACGCCCTGTCGGGTAATTCAGAATGCGCTCTTGCAGCGCTTCTTCGATTGGTGATCGTGATGACAGAGAAAGAAAAGCTTCCTTCCCGAAGCAACCGCAAGAAAAAGGCAGCTGCCAATAAAGTGCAGTCGGTAAACGGTCCCATGATGGACCTGCTGTATTTCGGCGTCCGGGTCTGGCTGTTCTTCAGCGGCGTGCGGCTGCAGGCGGTCAGCCGGGTGGCGCTGCCCAAGGGGCCCGCCATCGTGTTGTGCAACCACGGCTCGTTCATCGACTTTATCTATGCCGCCGCCCTGCTGCGGCGCTGCCGCCCCCACTTCATCGTGGCACGGCTGTACTTCTACCACGGCTTTCTGCGCTTCCTGCTGCGGCTGGTGGGCGCCTTTCCCAAGAGCATGTTCGCCTCAGACACCGAAAACGCCCGCAACTGCCTGACGGTGCTGAAAAAGGGCGAGGTGCTGGCCATGATGCCGGAGGCACGACTGTCCACCGCCGGTCGGTTTGAGGACATTCAGGAAACCACCATCTCCTTTCTCAAAAAGGCAGGAGTGGATCTCTACACCGTGAAGATCCACGGCGACTATCTGGCCGACCCCAAGTGGGGCAAGGGCTTCCGCCGGGGCGCTGTGGTGGAGGCAGAGCTGGATCTGCTGTACACCGCCCAGGAGGTAAAGGCGCTCTCCCCTGCCCAGCTGCGGCAGGGTGTGGAGCAGCGGCTGTACTACGACGAGTTCCAATGGCTGCAGCAGCGGCCGGACATTCGCTATCGCTCGGCACGGATGGCAGAAGGGTTGGAAAACATTCTGACCACCTGCCCCACCTGCGGGAAAAAGCACATCCTCACCACGGAGAAAGACAAGATCTTCTGTGAGCGCTGCGGCTACCTCACCTCGGTGGATGAGCGCTACGGCTTTACCGGGGTGTTCCCCTTTGCCCATCCGGGCCAGTGGTACGACTGGCAGATGGAGCTGCTGGCCCAGGAGATCGCCAACCACCCGGACTATGCCCTGTCCTCCTCGGTGGAGCTGCGGCTGCCCGGTGACGGCAAGTCCCTGACCCGCCACGGCGGCGAGGGCGTCTGCACGCTGGACCGCTCGGGGCTGACCTATGTCGGCACCAAGGACGGCGAGGCGGTCACGCTCCACTATCCGCTGCGCCGGGTATACCGGCTGCTCTTTGGCGCCGGCGAGAACTTTGAAATTTACGACGGCACCGTGATCCACTACTTTGTGCCCCAGGAGCGGCGCTCGGCGGTGGAATGGTACATGGCGTCCATGCTGCTGTATGATGCGGCGGCGGAAACGGCCGACGTCTGAGAAGTCCGGCGTTCTTTCATGAAGCGCTCCTGCAGAGAATATTTTCATAGCGTGTCCACTTTCTCCGGTATGTGATGACATCACGGAATACAGCTTGTTTTTCAGTTATACTACAGCCAGAATCTTCTCCAAGGAGGTACTCGCTATGAGACTGAAAGATAAAGTTGCAATCATCACCGGAGGAAGCCGCGGCATTGGTTTTGCTACCGCCGACAAGTTCCTGAAAGAGGGTGCCGCCGTCATTCTCACCGCAAGTTCCCAGGCCTCTGCCGATAAGGCGGTCGCACAGCTGAAAGAGAAATACCCGGAAGCGACTGTTGCCGGTATCAGCCCGAATCTGGCCAGTTTGGAATCTGTGAGAGAAGCTTTTCGGAATGCCACCGAAAAATACGGCTGCGTAGACATTCTGGTAAACAACGCCGGTGTGTCTGAAAGCACCCCCTTCATGAACTATACGGAAGACACCTTCGATAAGGTCATGGATCTGAATGTGAAGGGTGTATTCAACGCTACCCGCGCTGCCGCAGAATGCATGGTGGCAAGAGGTCACGGCGTCATTCTTTCTACGTCCTCCATGGTCAGCATTTCCGGCCAGCCCAGCGGTTTTGCCTACCCTGCATCCAAGTTTGCGGTGAACGGACTGACGGTATCTCTGGCAAGAGAGCTGGGTCCCAAGGGGATCCGTGTCAACGCCGTAGCGCCCGGTATCACCGAGACCGACATGATGAAGGCCGTTCCCAAAGAAATCATCGACCCCATGATCGCACAAATTCCTCTGCGGCGTTTGGGACAGCCCGAAGACATCGCCAATGCATTTGTGTTCCTGGCTTCCGATGAGGCCAGCTACATCACCGGCGTTGTACTGAGTGTAGACGGCATGGCACGAAGCTAAAGGAGGAAATACCATGAAAAAGATCCTGCCCGTTTTACTGGCGGTACTTCTTCTGACGGGCTGCGCAGCGCCTGCAGGAGAGCTTACTTACCGTCAGATCAATATGGATGAGGCCATCACCCTGATGGAAGAAGAATCCGGCTATATCCTTCTGGATGTACGCACACCGCAGGAGTTTGCGGATAAGCGCATCCCCGGAGCCATCAATATACCCAACGAAACCATCGGTACGGAGGAGATCCCGGAGCTGCCGGATCAGGATCAGCTGATCCTGGTATACTGCCGCAGCGGCAATCGAAGCAAGCAGGCATCTGAAAAGCTGGCAGCCCTGGGATATACCAACGTTGTGGAATTCGGCGGCATCAACGATTGGCCGGGTGAGACCGTAACCGGATAAGCGAAATCTGCCGGATGATGGGTCCGGCAGATTTTTTCATATCCCCGATCTCCTGAATTTAAGTGATGACATCACGGAAGCGCCCCTTTATCCCTGTTATCATAAGGCCAGAAAGAAAAACAAGGAGGGCTAACCAATGACAGCTATCAATATCAATCACAATAACTTTCAAAAAGAAGTGATGCATTCCGAAAAGAAAGTTCTGCTGGACTTCTGGGCACCCTGGTGCGGTCCCTGCCGCATGGTGGCCCCCATGGTAGAGGAGATCGCAAAGGAGCGTCCCGATATCAAAGTCTGCAAGATCAATGTGGATGAAAACCCGGAACTGTCCGGTCGGTTCGGTATTATGAGTATCCCCACCCTGGTGGTCATGGAAAATGGCAAGATCGTCCATCAGGCCATGGGCGCAAGACCCAAGAGCGCAATTCTTGGGATGCTTTAAGGAGGTGCAGCTATGGGAATCTTCGGTTTGTTTCGGCAGCCCAATATCGATCAGGGCGTCGTGGACTATCACAATACCCCCGGCGCCGTGCTGCTGGATGTACGCACACCCCAGGAATATCGGGAAGGTCATATTCCCGGAAGCAAAAATGTGCCGCTGCAGCGGCTTGACCAGGTGAAGGCTGTCGCCGGCAATAAGGAGACGGCACTGTTTGTTTACTGCTATTCCGGCAGCAGAAGCCGTCAGGCAGTTTCCATGCTGCAGCGTATGGGATATACCCAGGTCCAAAATATCGGCGGCATCGCCGCCTATTCCGGAAAGGTGGAACGATAACATGAAGGTTGTGATCGTAGGCGGCGTGGCAGGTGGAGCCACCGCAGCAGCAAGAATCCGCAGACTGGATGAGCAGGCTGAAATCGTTGTGTTCGAGCGGTCCGGCTATATTTCCTATGCCAACTGCGGTCTGCCCTATTACATTGGCGGCGTCATTGAAGACCCGGAGGAGCTGACACTCCAAACCCCGGAAAGCTTTTTCTCCCGCTTCCGCATCCACATGAAGGTGCGGCACGAGGTCACTGCGATCCACCCCGACAGAAAGACAGTGTCCGTCAAGAATCTGGAAACCGGCGAAGCATTCGAAGAGCGCTATGATAAGCTTCTTCTTTCCCCCGGTGCAGCGCCCGTCTGGCCCAACCTGACCGGCATGGACAGCGACAGACTCTTCCCGCTTCGCACTGTGGAGGATACTTTCCGGATCAGGGAATTTTTGGAGCAGCAGAAACCAAAGTCTGCGGTGATGGTGGGCGGCGGCTTCATCGGTCTGGAAGTGGCCGAGAACCTGCGGGAGCTTGGTATGGATGTAACCATCGTCCAGCGGCCCAGGCAGCTGATGAATCCCTTCGATGCCGATATGGCTTCCCTGATCCACAGCGAAGTCCGCAGCCATGGCGTGAAGCTGGCACTGGGCCACAGCGTAGAGGGTTTTGCCGCAGCGGACGGCGGCGTGGATGTGCTGCTGAAAGATCAGCCCGCCCTGCATACCGACATGGTGGTGATGGCCATCGGCGTCACTCCGGAATCCGACCTTGCAAAGGATGCCGGTCTGGCTCTGGGCATGAAAGGCAGCATTCTGGTCAATGACCGGATGGAAACCTCGGTGCCCGACATCTATGCTGTTGGCGATGCGGTGCAGGTGAAGCACTATGTTACCGGCAGGGACACGCTGATCGCTTTGGCCGGCCCTGCCAACAAGCAGGGAAGAATTGCGGCGGACAACATCTGCGGTGGTGACAGCCGTTACCTGGGCAGCCAGGGCAGCAGCGTGATCAAGATATTCGACATGACCGCAGCCGCTACCGGCATCAACGAGACCACCGCCCTGAGATCCGGTCTGGATGCGGACACTGTGATCCTGTCGCCGATGAGCCACGCCGGCTATTATCCCGGCGGTAAGCTGATGACCATGAAGGTCGTCTTTGAAAAGGAGACCTATCGCCTGCTGGGCGCTCAGATCGTGGGATATGATGGTGTGGATAAGCGCATCGATGTGCTGGCAACTGCCATCCATGCCGGTATGAAGGCAACGGAACTGAAGGATCTGGATCTGGCCTATGCACCGCCCTATTCCTCTGCCAAGGATCCGGTGAATATGGCCGGCTTCATGATCGATAACATCTCCAAGGGACTGAAGCAGTGGCATCTGGCCGATGCCGCCAAGCTGCCCCGGGACGGAAGCGTCACCCTGCTGGATACCCGGACAGCGGAAGAGTACAGCGCCGGACATATCGATGGCTTCCAAAATATCCCTGTGGATGAACTGCGGGAGCGAATCGGAGAGATCGAAGCCGGAAAACCCGTCTATGTGATCTGCCAGAGCGGTCTGCGCAGCTATATTGCCGCCCGGATCCTGGAGGGTCATGGCTTTGAAGCTTACAACTTTGCCGGTGGCTTCCGGTTCTACGATGCGGTGATGAATGACCGGGCATTGGTCGAAGCAGCCTTTGCTTGCGGTATGGATCAGTAAACCCCAACGCAGCAGCCACGCTTTCCGACGTTCGCAGAGCGTGGTTTTTGCCGGGCAAGGATGCTGCCGTCACGGAAGATCCCTGCCGCCCCGATATTCTGAACCCGAACCAGGCCGCATCTGACGCTGCTTTCAAGGCTGCCATTGCGCAAGCAGGTGATCGGTTTGCCGAAATCACCCAAAAACAGAAAGAATGTCCGCCGCTGCAGCAGCAGCGGCGGACATTTGCTTATTGTTCCGTCAGTTCTTCCAGCTTTGCTGTATCCGTGATTTCCACAACGCTCCGGGACAGCTTGACCATCCCTTCATTCTGGAAGTAGCGGAGCATCCGGGTGATGACCTCCCGGTGAGAGCCAAGGTGGTTGGCAATGGATTCGTGGGTGATCTTCAGCCTGTCCGACCCTTCAATGGAGGCTTCCTCCAGCAAAAACGCAGCAACGCGCTTATCCAGACTCTTCCACATGATCTGCTCCATGAGCCACATCACATCGGAGAAGCGGGTCGCCATCAACTCATTGGTATAATTGGCTACCGGTGCGGATTCGGACATCATATTCTGATATACCTCGGAGGGGATCACCCAAAGCTCGGTATCCTTCTCCGCTTCGATCGTCACATCAAACTGAATGGAACGCATCATGCAGGAGGCGGAGAACAAACACATATCCCGATCAAACAGGCGATAGATCGTGATCTCCCGCCCCTCGTCTGAGAGGATGTATGCCCGGAGCTGACCGGATCTCACCAGCAGCAGACCGGTACAGTCCATGCTGCCATTATGAATCATCGTTCCTTTGGCAATCGTTTTGGTCATCAAAGCTGCGGATAATGTATTCTGCTGAGTCACACTCAGTTTGCTCCATATCGGAAAGTACTCCTGAAAGTCCATAGCGTCCCCTCCTTACTCCCTATCATTATATCTGTTTTATGGCACATGTCAACGTTTTAATTGACATATGTCCATAAAGAGTTGTATAATGGAGACATAAAGTGCGTAGGAGTACGAATATGTCGAGACGGATAAAGAGCAGGCGGGTATGCAAACTTCCTGAAGTAAAAGAGTTTGTACCGGTTACGGCAGGCGAAGAAAAGCTCCCTGTTATTCTGACGGTCGATGAATATGAAGCCGTTCGTCTGATCGACAAAGACGGCTTCAGCCAGGAAGCGTGCAGTATGTACATGCAAGTGGCACGAACGACCGTGCAGAGGATCTACAGCAGCGCAAGAAAAAAGATGGCTGACAGCCTTGTGGAAGGGCGTCCTCTCAGAATCGAGGGCGGAGACTTCTGGCTTTGCGGAGAAGACGATCCTTTGCACAGCGATTTATGAAGGAATATCGAGATGATGATCAACATTCTTTTCATCTGCCACGGCAACATCTGCCGCAGTCCTATGGCGGAGTATTACATGAAGCACATTGTGGAAAAAGCGGGGCTGGACTGGGCCTTCCGCATCGAGTCCGCTGCCACCAGCCGGGAGGAGATCGGCTGCGGCGTTTATCCCCCTGCACGGCGGGAGCTGCAGCGCCACGGCATCGGCTGCAGCGGTCACGCCGCACGGCAGATCACCAAAGCCGACTACCAGGATTTCGACTGCCTCGTCTGCATGGAAAGCTACAACATCCGCAACGCTCTGCGCATCTGGGGCAGCGACGGCGAGGGCAAGATCACCCGCCTCCTCGACCACACGAGCCGGCCCGGCGACGTGGCCGACCCCTGGTACACCGGGGACTTTGAGGCCACCTGGCGGGACGTCACCGAGGGCTGCGACGCCCTGCTGCGTGAGCTGCGGACGAAGCACGGCCTGTAAGCACATCTCACCCCACACCCCTGCTGCGGCGGGGGTGTTTTTTTGCAGTTTTGGGCACCGATTCTGTAAGATTTCCTTGCAGATCGTCCTTTTCTGTGGTATGATAAATTGATTTGTTATGTCCACAGAACAGGAGGTGATGGTGGCATGACGGATATTCATTGCCACATCCTGCCCGGTGTGGACGACGGTGCGGAAAACATGGACGAGGCCGTTGCCATGGCCCGTATGGCCTGGGAAAGTGGCGTGCGCACCATCATCGCCACGCCCCACTGCAATCTGCCCGGCGAAGCGGGCAACTACCGCTCCGGCGCCATGACCCGGCGGTTCAACACGCTGAAAAAAGCGGTGCGGGACGCCGGTATCGATCTGGAGATCCTGCCGGGTGCGGAGGTTCTGTGTACACCGAATGTCCCTCAGCTGCTGGATGAGAAAAAGCTGATCCCTCTGGCCGGGTCCCGGTATCTGCTGGTGGAGTTTTTCTTTGACGAGCATCTGGACGCCATCGACCAGCTGCTGGAGCAGATCACCGAGCGGGGGCTGGTCCCTGTCATCGCCCACCCGGAGCGGTACGAGGCGGTGCAGCAGGCACCCCACGCCGTGGCCCGCTGGTTCCACAGCGGCTACGTGATCCAGCTGAACAAGGGCAGTATCCTGGGCCGGCTGGGACGCCGGGCCCAATGGTGCGCCGAATGGCTGCTGGACCGGGGCCTTGCCCACACCGTGGCCAGCGACGCCCACTCCGACCAATACCGCACACCCCACATGGACCAGCTGCGGCGGACGCTGGAAGACCGCTGCGGCAGCGCCTACTGCAACATCCTGCTGCGGATCAATCCTGACCGCATCGCTCACGACCGCCCCCTGCTGGCACCTGACGAACCGTAAGAGAAGAGGAACGAACCATGAAACTGCTGCAACGAATCACTGTGATTCTGTTTATTATTTCTGCGCTGCTGTACGCCGGCAGCCGGACCTATCATCACTTTCTGGTGGACGACACGCCCCCCGTGCTGACCATGGACAGCGACACCGTGGAAATGCGGTTGGGCGACACCCGGGAGGCTCTGCTGCGGGGCGTCCGTGCCACGGACAACCGGGACGGCGACCTGACGGCGGAAGTCATCGTGCAGGGCGTCACCAAGCTCATCGGTGAGAACACCGCCAAGGTCACCTACATCGTCTTTGACAAGGCCAACAACATGGCCACCTGCAGCCGCACCGTCCGCTACACCGACTACGAAAAGCCCCACTTCTCCATGAATCAGGCGGCTGTCTACCCGGTGAACGGCCCGGTGATGCTGCTGGACCGTCTCCACGCCACCGATGTGGTGGATGGCGACATCTCCGGCAACATCCGCATCGTGTCCCAGAACGTCAACGCCCGGGAGCCCGGCCTCTACTCCGTCACGGCGCAGGTGAGCAATTCCCTGGGCGACATGGACACGGTGACGCTGAAAGTGATCGTCACCGACAACGAAGAGCCCTGCGCCCTGACGCTGCAGGACTACATCGTTTATCTGGACGTGGGCAGCAGCTTTGATCCCACCGCTTACATCACCGCCCCGGAGCCCTATCTGGTGACCGTGACCCACGAGGTCAACACCCAGCTCCCCGGCATGTATCACGTATCGTACACCTGTGGCCCCGACACGGTCTGGCAGACCGTGGTGGTCCACTGAGAAAGGCAGGCATCATGGAAGAAAAACGGATCTCTTTCCGCTGGGCAGAGGTAGAGCCTCTGTGCCTGCTGCGCCTGCTGCTGCGCAAGTGGTGGCTGATCGTCATGGCCGCCCTCATCGGCGCCATGCTGACCCATGTGGTGCTGGAAAGTCTGGTCAGCCGCACCTATTCCAGTACCGTCACCTTCGCTGTCACGGCCCGCGCCTCCGACAGCAACTTCTACTCCAACGTCTCTACCGCCGGTGAGGTGGCCTCCATCTACTCGCAGCTGCTGCAAAGCGACATGATGAGCGCCGCCGTCCACGAGTCGCTGGGCGGCATGCCCGGCACCATTACCGCCGCACAGCTGGGCGAGACCAACCTCATCAACGTCACCGTCACCTCCGCCACCCCCAAGGACGCCCTGCGCCTGGTGCAGGCGGTGATGGACAACTACGCCGACATTTCCGAATACGTCTCCTCCATGGCGGTGCTTTCGCCGCTGGACGCCCCCACCGTGGCGGTACGGGTGAACCGTGTCTTCAACACCCGGCAGCTGTGCCTGATGGCCGCTGCGGTGTGCGGTGCCGCTATGTGTGCTGCTCTGCTGCTCCTGTCCCTGATGAACGGCACCATCCACAACCGTGAGGGCGCCAAGAACCGGCTGGACGGCCGCATTCTCGCCGCCATCCCCCATGAAAAGGACGCTGCACGCCGGGCCCAGCTGGCCAAGGGTCTGCGCAGTGAGACCGGCTTCCTGCCCAAGGTGCAGAAGCTGCTGGGCATCCAGCAGGGCCGACGGGTCCGCAGCGACCTGAAGATCTCCTCCCCCGCCATCAGCTTCGCTTTCGCCGAGTCCATCCACCGGGTGGCCTCCCAGTTCGAGAATGAGCAGGCCCGGGGCCGCAAGATCTTCCTCTTTTCCAGCGTGTCCGAGGCCGAGGGCAAGTCCACGCTGGCCGCCAACACCGCCCTGTCTCTGGCCGAGAAGAAGGGCAAGGTGCTGTTCATCGATCTGGACCTGCGCCGTCCCGTGCAGAACCAGCTGCTGGGTCTGCAGGTCAACAAGCGCAGCGAGTTCGGCTCTCTGCTGGCCAAGGGCGCAGAGCCCCGCCGCATTCTGGAAGCCGCCGTGGTGGAGCCGGGCAGCGGTCTGCACTCCCTGCTCAGCGCCCAGTCCTACACCGACATGATCGAGCTGATCTCCTCCCCCGCTCTGGCAAGGCTGCTGGCGGTGGCCCGTGAGGAATTTGACTACATCATCATCGACTCGCCCCCCCTGGGCTATTTCGCCGACAGCGAGCTGCTCAGCGACCTGTCCGACGCCTCGGTGCTGGTGGTGCGGCAGGACACCGTACCCGCCGCCGAGATCAACGACGCCATCGACGCACTCAGCGCCGGTAAGGCCGTGTTCCTGGGCTGCATCCTCAACGACATGCGCCACCTGCACTTCAAGAGCAGCGGCTACGGTTACGGTTACGGCTACGGCTACGGTAAGTACGGAAAATACGAGAAGTACGGCTACGGTTCGTCCAAGAGCCGCAGTAAGTGAGGTCAACCATGGAAACTGTGAAACAAGAAGAACTGGTACATATCGACCTCTGGGCTGTGGTACGGCGGACCATGCCGGTGCTGCGCCGCCTGTGGGCGCTGATCCTGGCGCTGGCGGTGCTGTTTGGCGGCATCATGGCCATCCGCTCCATGGGTTCCTACGTTCCCATGTACCGCTCCGAGGCCATGTTTTCTGTCAGCCTGAACACCACCGGCGAGACGGACATCACCTCTTACAGCTATTACTATGACAACGCTGCCGCCAAGCAGCTGGTGGAGACCTTCCCCTACATTCTCCAGACCCAGCTGACCCGGGAACTGATCTGCCGCAAGCTGGGCACCAACTACATCAACGGCAGCATTACCTCCCGCTCCATGGCAGACACCAACTGCTTCGTGCTGACCGTCACCAGCAACAGTGCGCAGGACGCCTACGACATCCTGCAGGCGGTGATGGAGGTCTATCCGCAGGTGAGCCGTCAGGTCATCGGCGAGACCCAGCTGTCTGTCAGCCGTGAACCGGCGCTGGCCGAGGAGCCCTACAACTCCATGAGCTGGAAGCGTCCGCTGGTGGTGGGCGCCATGCTGGGCGCCGCATTGGGCTGCGCCATCATCTTTGTGCTGGGCCTGCTGCGCCGCACGGTGCTGCGCAGCGACGACGTGAAGAAGCTGGTGAACCTGCCCTGTCTGGCCCGCATCCCGCTGGTGCAGCGCAAAAAGCGCAAGAGCGGCAGCGAGTCCGCCCTGCTCATCACCCAACTGGAATCCGACTCCGCCTTCTGCGAGGCGCACCGGCTGCTGCGGCTGAAGCTGCTGCGTCAGCTGGATGCGCAGGACAAGGTGCTGATGGTCACCAGCTCCATCCCCTCCGAGGGCAAGAGCACGCTGGCAGCCAATCTGGCCCTGCTGCTCAGCCGCGACAACAAGAAGGTGCTGCTCATCGACGGCGACCTGCGCGGTCCCTCCGTGAAGGAAATGCTGCAGATCACCAAGCCCTCCATGGGTCTTGCCGACTATCTTAACCACCCCGAAGAGCAGGTGAAGTTCCTGCGCTACGGCCAGAGCAAGCTCTATGTGCTGGCCGGCGACGAGCCCATCCCCTCCCCCACGGCGCTGCTGCAGCGTGAGGCGCTGCAGAATTTCCTGCAGCCGCTGCGGGATATGTTCGACTACATCATCATCGACACGCCGCCGTGCACCACCATGGCCGATGCGCTGGCCTTCTGCGTCCATGCAGACAAGACGGTGTACGTGATCCGTGAAGACCACGCCGCCACCGGCCAGATCTACGACGGCATCCAGTCCCTCAGCGACGGCGGCGCACAGATCTGCGGCTTCGTCTTTACCCAGAGCACGTCCGGCAGCGCCGGCTCGGGCTACGGTTACGGTTATGGCTACGGTTACGGCTACGGCCAGAGCCGCTACGGCAAGCGCTACGGTTACGGCTACAGCAAGAGCCGCCGGGCCGAGGAAAGTGTCGAGGAAGAATAATCCCCCAAAGAAAGGACAGTGAGGCGCACCATGCTGAAAAAGATCATCGAAAAGATCCGCAGCGGCATGCTGCGTGAGATCATCGCCGAAACCCGCTGGATCTACACCCAGGCCATCCCCTACCGCAGCAGCATCCTTCTGTACATCCTGCTGGGCCTGGCCGCCATCGTGCTGGGCCTGGGCAGCAGCGTGGCCAGCAAGTACCTCATCGACGCCGTCACCGGCGGCGGGGCCATCGCCGCAGCCGCCGTGTGCTACGCCGTGTTCGCCGTGGTGCAGCTGGTATTTCAGGCCGTCACACGGCGCATCAGTGCCCGGCTCAGCATCCGGGCCGGCAACGAGATCCGGGCCGACGTCTTCGCCCGGTTTCTGGACGTGGACTGGCAGTCCTCTCTGGACTATCACTCCGGCGACCTTTTGAGCCGTGTCAACAGCGATGTGTCCACCGTGTCCGAGAGCATCCTGGGCTGGATCCCCAGCCTGATCACCGGCCTCGTGCAGTTCTTCGGCACGTTGACCATCATCCTCATCTACGACCCCATGATGGCCCTCATCGCTTTGCTGAGCGCACCGGTGATGGTGCTTTTGAGCCGGGTGATGCTGAAGAAGATGCGCTCTTTCGGTCAGGACGTGCGCAAGGCTCAGGCCGACCTCATCGCCTTCTACGAGGAATCCCTGCAGAATCTGCAGGCCATCAAATCCTTCTCCCTCCACAAGCGGTTCACCGGGCGGCTCCATGAGCTGCAGAGCCTGTACCGTGACGTGGCGCTGGACTACAACCTCTTCTCCGTCCGCATCCACCTGCTGCTGAGCATCATGGGCTTCGCCGTGTCCGGCGGCTGCTTCGCCTGGGGCGTATACCGGCTGTGGAGCGGGTACATCACCTTCGGCACCATGACCCTCTTTTTGCAGATGGCGGGACTGCTGTCCGCCTCCTTCTCCTCGCTGGTGTCGCTGGTGCCTTCGGCCATTTCCGCCACCGTGGCGGCGGGCCGCATCATGACCATTCTGGACCTGCCCCGGGAGGACAGCACCCTCACCGATGAGGCCCAAAACCTGCTGGACCATGCTGCCCACGGCGTAGGCATCCGGGTGGAGAACGTCTCCTTCGCCTACCGCAGCGAGCAGCCGGTGCTGCAGGACTTCTCCCTCCACGCCGCACCTGACGAGATCATCGGCATCGTCAGTCCCTCCGGCGGCGGCAAGACCACCCTCATCCGTCTGCTGCTGGGCCTCATTGCCCCCCAGTCCGGCGCTGTTTTGCTGGAGAGCGGCGACGTTTCCGCCCCGCTGCAGCCGGGTCTGCGCCCCCTCATCAGCTATGTGGCACAGGAAAAGGTGATCTTTTCCGGCACGGTACGAGACTGCCTGCGGCTGTCCGATCTCACCGCCGACGACGAAGAGCTGGAATACGCCCTGCGCCTGAGCTGCGCATGGGACTTCGTTTCCGCCCTGCCCCAGGGCCTCGATACGCCGCTGGGCGAACGGGGCAGCGGCCTTTCCGAAGGTCAGATCCAGCGCCTCGCCATCGCCCGGGCCATCCTGTCCCCCGCCCCCGTCATGCTGCTGGACGAGGCCACCTCAGCCCTCGACCCGGAGACGGAAAAGGCGGTGCTTCACGGTCTGCTGGCACGGCAGCGCACGGTGGTGGTCACCACCCACCGCCCCTCGGTGCTGACCTCCTGCACCCGGGTGTACGCCATCCGCAGCGGCCGGGCGGTGCAGCTCAGCGATGAAGAAGTGGCACAATACGGAAGATAATCAAAACCACCCTTTTCGCAGTAAAAAGGGTGGTTTTTAGTCCATAATATCCAGTTTTCGCAGCAGTTCCGTGCGCTCCCGGCCGATGCGCAGCGTTTCGGCGGCGTCGCTGTCGCTGCGGCGCAGCACCTCGGCGCCGTAGCGGGCAAGGCGGGTCGTCCATGCCGCCGGCAGCAGCCATGGTGATTTTTTCAGGTAGGGGTACTGCCCTTCCAGCTGACGACGGGGCGGGAACAGACTTTGCAGCAGCGAGGACTTCTCCCCCGCACGGTCTGCCGCCACGGCGTTATGGGTGACGGTGGCGCTGTGGTGGCGGCTGCGGCTGGCGGTGCCGAACACGCCGCCGCTGAGAAGATCCTGGAGCAGCAGCTCCGCCGTACCGTCATCGCACAGCAGTTCCGCCGGCAGGCAGGCCTTTTGGGTGTCCATATCCAGATATTTTGCGCCGATGCCGAACACGGCACGGGCAAAACCCACGGCACGCACGGTGCGGCAGCGCTGTACGATGGTCTCCCAATCGATCTGTGCGCCGTAGCTTTCCGCCCACAGCACGATGTCGCACACCTGCCTGAGGCCGAAGCCGCTGTGGAGCAGGTGCTTGAAGGCGTGGAGGATCAGGAGCAGCATGTGGTCGTCGCCGCCCATGATCTGCAGGGCTGCGCCGTCGGTCTCCACGGTGATGCAGCGGTCATAGACGCCGTCAAACCACGGATTGCAGCCGCCCAGCACGGTGTCTTCCGGGTCGAAGGGCGCACGGTGCAGCTCGATATAGAGGCCGTCCTTGCGGCGCAGGCCTGCCTCGAAAGCGTCCTCGGCAACGTCGCCGCAGGTGAAGCCCTGCCCACGCAGGAGATCCACACAGGCGGCAAACTGATCGCGGGGCACCAGCACATCCTCGTCGGAGGAGAGGCGCACCATGTCCAAAGGCCAAACGCTGCGGCAGGCAGCCCCCTTCATGATGACGGGGGTGAATCCGGCCCGGCGCAATTCCTTCCACAGGGCGCCCAATGCGGCCGAGCGCATGGTCTGTCCCACCACCTGCAGGCGGTTGCGGCCCAGCAGCTCATGCCGGAACGCCGCTTCCTGCGAGAGGAACGCAGGGGATGCGTAACAGCTTTGCACCACCACAGGCAGCACCTGCTGCTCTCGTGCCAGCGTCCGCAGCGCTTCCCAGTCCTGCTGCGTCAGGGCGTCTGCCGGCCACGCCACCTGCCCGCTGCGCATACCGGCGCAAACCGCCTGCACCAAGGCCTGACGAATCTCCATACCGCATCCCTCCTCTTCATCGTTTTTTTGATTATAACACAGCTTTTGCCCCTTGTACAGGCGAGAAAAAAGGGAAAAACTTTCGAAATTCCTGTTGCTTTTTCCATGGGCAGGGGGTATAATAATAGCACTAATGTAGTGTAATTGGAGGATTATATCCATGAAGAAGATCCTTGGTTTTCTGTGCGCTCTGGTGATGATGTGTTCTGTCCTGACCACCACCGCTTTTGCCGATGGTTATGTGGTCAGCCCCGAGCCCGGCGGCGATACGCCCCCCTCTTCTCCCCAGACCGGTTATGAGACCGGCATCGGTGCTGTGGCCGGTATTGCTCTGGCCGGCGGCGTCGTGGCCTATGTGTCTGCCCGCAAGCTGCGTCAGCAGGCCTGAACGATCCACTCATAAAGCCAGCCCCATGAATGCTTGCGTTTATGGGGCTTTTGCTATGCAAGGAGAAACCTGTCCATGAAACCTGTTGTGAAAATTCTGCTGTCCGTGGTGGCTGTGGCGGCTGCCGCCATCTGCGTGCTGTGCTGCCTGTACATCTATCAATATTTCCGGGGCGGCCAGCTGACTGAGACGGTAGCCGGTGAGTCTGCGCCCAACGCCACCATCGTGGTGGGCAATGCCAGTACCGAACCCTCCATGACCATCGGCATCGACTTTGCCTCGCTGCAGGAGATGAACGAGGAGATCTACGCCTGGGTGGAGCTGCCCGGCGCCGACATCAGTCACGCCGTGGTGCAGAGCGCCACCAACGACCTCTTCTACAACGACCACAACATCGACAAGTCCTACTATTCCGGCGGCAGCATCTTCTCCCAGCGGTACAACACCACCACCTTTGAAGACCCCGTCACGGTGCTGTACGGCCATAACCGCCATTCCCACACCATGTTCGCACCGCTGAACGATTTCGCCGCTGCCGACGTGTTTGAGGCCAACCGCTACATCTTCATCTACACGCCGGAGACGGTGTATCAGTACGAGATCTTCGCCGCCTATCCCCATTCCAGCGAGCATCTGCTGCTGTGCCATGATTTCACCGACAGCAAGGAATTCAACGACTATTTCGCCCAGCTGAAGGACGGTCTGGACACCCATTACCGCCGGGAACTGTTCCCCGAGGAGGGCGACAAGGTGCTGACCCTGTCCACCTGCTACAAGCGCAACCGCATGCAGCGCTATCTGGTGCAGGGCGTGCTGACCCAGACCTACAACGTAGTGGAGAACTGATATGGAAGAGAAAAAGCGCAAGAAACTGCCTCTTGGCGTGGTGCTGCTGCTGATTTTGCTGTGCATTACCGTGCTGCTGAGCGGCACCGTGCTGGGCCTGTGGCTCCACGGACGCAACACCATGCAGGAAGAGGTGGCACCGCCCCAGAAGGCCGATCTGGTCTACAACGGGCAGGAATACGTCTACCGGCAGGGCATGATCAACATCCTGCTGATGGGCATCGACGCCGACGGTTTGCCCACCGAGGGCGTTCGGGATCAGGCCGACGTGCTGATTTTGGCCTGTCTGGATCCGGGCAGCAAGAAAATGACCCTCATCAACCTGTCCCGCGACATCCTGTGCGACATGGAAATGCTGCAGAGCGACGGTACGGTAATCCAGACCCGGGATCAGCTGGCGCTGGCCTACGCCTACGGCGGCGGTCTCCACGATAGCTGCCGCCTGACCTGCGACGCCGTGTCCGGCATCTTCTACGGTCTGCCCATCCACGGCTACGGCGCCTATTACATGAGCGGCATCCCCGCCCTGAACGACGCTGTGGGCGGTGTGACGGTGAAGGTCATCGACGACTTCCCCTTCCGCAACGTGCCCGGCTACCAGCACATGATCGGCGGCCGTGAAGTGAAGCTCAACGGCGAACAGGCCAAGTTCTACATCCGGGCCCGACTGGAGGAGCAGGCTGACGCCAACGAGCTGCGCATGGTGCGCCAGAAGCAGTACATGATGGCCCTCATCAATCGCTGCCTGACGCTGGTGCAGGAGAAGCCCACGGATCTTTTGAACGTGTACAACGCCGTGCTGCCCTACACCCTGACCAATCTGTCCTTCAGCCGCATTGCTTATCTGGCCACCCAGGCGGTGGAACTGCAGTGGGACGGCGAGGTACACTCCGTCACCGGCGAGCTGCGGCTCAACGAGGACAACGAGGCCGAACTGATCCCCGATCAGGACGCCCTGCTGGAGCTGATGCTGGGCACCTTCTACGAAGAATTTGTCCCGGTGCAGGAAGAAGCGCCCCAGGCGTAACCCCACGATACAACTCCCTCCTTTCCCGGCGGAAAAGAGGGAGTTTTCTGCAATATCATCCTTAGGAGGATCTCAGCATGAAAGCGACCGCAAAAAACGGCCTGAATCGCAAGCACTGGTTCGGCTACATGTTTGGCGACTGGGGCGGCTGCATGACCTTCGCCCTGATGGCCAGCATCTTTTCCATTTACTGCACCAACGTTCTTGGCATCGACCCCACCGTGATGGGCGTGCTGACCGTTGTGTGGACCATCTGGGATGCCGTCAACGATCCTATGATGGGCGCCCTGATGGATAAGGCTTTCGCCAGAAGGCAAAACAAACGGGGCAAATTCCGCCCGTGGCTGCTGCGTGCCACGCCGCTGCTGGCGGTGACTGCCATCGCCCTGTGGACTGTGCCCACCTTCCTGGAGGGCATTCCCCTGCTGGTGGCCCTGTTCTCCTTCAAGATCCTCTACGAGGGCGCCTACACCATGTTCAACATCCCCATGGGTTCGCTGCTGAGCGCCATGTCCACCAACGATGCCGAGCGAGCCTCCCTGTCCTCTGCCCGGGGCGTGGGCTCTATGCTGGGCAACATGATCCCCGGCATGGTGGGTCCCGTCATTATCGGCATGTTTGGTGAAAACACCTCCACCGGCTACACGATCACCGGCGTGGCCTGCGCCATTGTGGGCTTCGTCATCTGCCTGCTGCACTACGTCTTCACCGAAGAGCGCACGGTGGTGGCCGCCGAAGCCAAGCCCGACGACATCAAGGTGTCCGACATCTTCACCGTGCTGAAGGAAAACCGGGCCTTTGTGGCGTTGTGCATCCACGGCATCTGCATCTGCACCATGCAGTACCTGACGGACAACATCAGCATGTACATGTACTCCGCCGTTTACAACGATGTGACCTACAAGACGCTGGCCGCTGCCCTGTCCGCCCCCTTCATGGCAGGCGCTATGATCCTTGTGCCCTTCCTGTGCAGGAAAATGGGACTGGAAAAGGTGATCCGCATCTCCCTGCTGATCGGCGGCGCTATCTGCACTGCGCTCTTCGCCATGCATCTGGTGATGGATGTGGGTCCGCTGGTCCACGGCGTGATCCTGGGCATCGGCACCGGCTTTGCCATGGTTTCCATCCAGATGCAGTGGGGTCTGGTGGGCGAGGCCATCGACTACAACGAGTTTCTCACCGGCAAGCGAACGGAGGGTTCTATCTACGGCACTTTCAACCTGTCCCGCCGCATCGGCCAGACCGTCGGCCTTGGCATCAGCTTCTTTGCGCTGGATTGGGTGGGCTATGTCCCCAAGCTGGATGTGCAGAGCGCCGCTACCATCTTTGGCTTTAAGATCCTGTGCGTGCTGGTGCCCGCTGTGTTCATCCTCGGCTCCTGGGCTGCCTTCCGCTTTGTGTGGAACATCACCCCTGCGATCCGTGCCAAAATGGCCGAGGCCAAGGCAGATGCCGCCGAAACCGACCGCTGATCCACCCACAAGTAAACCAATTTACTCCGGGAGGTACATCTATGGACTATATCGTCAACACGCCCTGCGGCCCGGTACAGGGCTGCGCCGGCCGCATCCCCGGCACTGCCGCCTATAAGGGCATCCGCTACGCCACCGCCGGGCGCTGGGAATATCCCGTACAGGTCACCGGCTGGGACGGCGTCTACGACGCCACCCACTACGGCCATTGCTGCTATCAGCCCCGCTCCTTCTATAACGAGGAGGAGAACCTGAAGAAGGTCTTTTACTACAACGAGTTCCGCAAGGGCGAGACTTACACCTACAGCGAGGACTGCCTGTTCCTCAACATCTTCGCCCCCGCAGATGCCAGGGAGGGCGACAAGCTGCCGGTGCTGTTCTACATCCATGGCGGCGGCTTCACCGGCGGCTGCGGCCATGAGAAGCACTTCGACGGCCCGGTCTGGCCTGCCAAGGGCGTCATCGGCGTGACGATGAACTACCGCCTTGGCCCCTTGGGCTTCGTCTGCCTGCCGGAACTGCAGGAAGAAGCCGGCTGCACCGGCAACTACGGGCTTTTTGACCAGCTGACCGCCCTGCGCTGGGTGCGGGATAACATCGCCGCTTTCGGCGGTGACGGCGAGGCCATCACCATCATGGGCCAGAGCGCCGGCGCCATGAGCGTCCAGCAGCACTGCCTCAGCCCTCTGAGCCGTGGACTTTTCCGCAGCGCCGTCATGTCCAGCGGCGGCGGCATCAGCCGGGTACTGTCTGCAGCACGTGCCGAGCGGCACTATCCTTTCTGGCAGACTGCCATGGAAAAGGCCGGCTGCTCCACGCTGGCAGAGTTCCGTTCCCTCAGCCCCGAAGCCCTCTTCGAGGCGTGGGAGGAGACAAAGAAGGAGCTGCGCAGTCCCGGCAGCTTCCCCTGTCAGGACGGACAGCTGGTGGTGGGCACCGGTACGGAGCTGCTCGCTGCCCATCGGCAGGCCCGGATCCCCTACCTCATCGGCACCACCAGCGAAGACATGATGCCCCCTATCCTGTACAGTATGTCCCGGAAGTGGTGCATGGCCCAGCCAAAGGGCGCCTATCTCTGGTATTTCGACCGCCAGCTGCCCGGTGACAGCAACGGTGCATGGCACTCCGCCGACCTGTGGTACTGGTTCGGCACGCTGTCCAACTGCTGGCGGCCCATGGAGGAAAAGGATATCGCTCTAAGTGAGCAGATGACCGACTACCTGTGCAACTTCGTCCGCACCGGCGATCCCAACGGTGACGGTCTCCCCCGCTGGCAGGAAACGGGCAAAAAGCAGAAGGCCGCCCTGTGTTTGGGGCAGCAGCCCACCACCATGGGCAAGCCCGGTATGCTGAAGATGCTCCACACCATGCTCACCAACAAAGCCGTGGGCGAATGAGAAACCATTTGAAACGTAAAAAGGAGAGGCATTGCCTCTCCTTTTTTGCGTTTAACCCTTATTACGGACGGATTCGTAGAATTCCACGGCGGCACGGTTATAGTCATCGCCGTATTCCTCGGCGATCTGCCGGGTGTCCAGCAGGCCCACACGGGACCAGCGGCCTTCCTCCACCCGGTACTCCATCACCAAAACACGGGTGCTGCCGGTATCCGGCTCCACCAGCCACACGCTGCCGTCATCCTCCTGATAGATCATGCCGTCAAGGCTCATGTTGACAGCGTCGGGAATTCGCAGGCGCAGGCGGTAGTCCAGATAATACAGGCAAATGTGGAGCGTTTCCGAAACGGAAGCGGTGTCCACCGGCTCGAGACAGGTGATCTCACCCTCGGTGATAAAATCCGGGGCGGCCACCAGCATCTGGATGGCATCGGCACGCTCCTCCACAAACTCGGCGGCGGAATCAATCACCGCATCGGGCAGCTGCCAGCTGTCCTTATACGTGACGGGGATCGTTCCACGGCCCTCGTCCACACCCGGCTCGCTGCAAGGAGCGATGATCTCGGCCCGGAAGAAGCCGGTGTGGAACGGATTGGGCACAGGAGCGCTGCCGTTGGTCCCCTCGGCCTGCCATTTTTCGGCAAATTCCTCGCTTGCGGAAAGCGCTTCCAACCGGGGCAGGTCCTCACAGGAGAAGTAATAGACCACATCATACAGGCACAGGGCGTTTCCGGTGTCGCCGTTGGGAGAGACGGCAACCGAGTGCAGAGACGCTTCGGTGATGAAGTCAGCCTCCCCCGCCAATTCGTTGAGGATCGCAGCGTGGGCGATGACGTAGGTTTTGGCGGAAGAAAGCACCTGTGCGTCGACAGGGGTGGCAGGCAGGTAAGCAACGGGGAAATCTTCGTCGAAGGGCTGCCGGCCGCCGGTAAAGGTACAGCCGGCGGCAACCGTGACCACCAGCAGGGCGGCAACAAAGGCGCAGGCTGCCGTCTTTGGTCTGCGGGCGATGAGAGTGATGCGCTCACGCAGGCTGCCCTTACTGTCGGTCATGGTGGTGGCTGCCAGCAGCGGACGGCGGCGACCGCAGGTCAGGGCGATCAGCGTTTTGCCATAGGCGGTGCGCTCCCCTTCGCCCAGGCGCTGCAGCGTACCTTCGTCACAGGCCAGTTCACTGTCCCGGCGGGACAGCGACGCCGCCAGCCACACCAGCGGATTGTACCAATGCAAGGCAAGACACAGGCCCCGCAGCGCCGCCCAGAGGTGATCGCCGTGGCGATAGTGGGTCTCTTCGTGGAGCAGCACATGGCCCAGGGCGATGTGGTCAGCAAGAACGTCCTCCGTCACATAGACGGCGGGGCGCAGCAGTCCGAAAAGGCAGGGCGTCTCCACCAGCGGCGAAACATAGACCGGCAGCGTGCCGCAGGGAAGCTCCGTTGTCCGGCTGCTGCGGCGCAGCCGTCGGGCGAAGCGGAAATTACTGACGAAAAAGACGGCGGCGGTGCCGGCTGCACCCACGAGCCAGATGCCGTAGAGCACCGTGGAAAGGGAAACGGGCGTGGCGTATCGGGCCATTTCTTCCAGATATTCCAGATACAGCTGCTTCTCCTGCGCCGTCCGCTCTGCCTCGGTCAGGGTGTCGTCTTCTACCACGGGCGGCGCCAGATCCGGCGTTTCTCCGATATAAAAGAAGGGCTCGGCGACGGTGATGCGCAGTTCTTCCCGCTCCGTCACGGCGTTGAGTACACTGAAAGGCGTCTGTCCCAGCTGCACCGGCAGCAGCAGGCGCAGCAGCACGATAGCCCACAGTGCATACTGCAATCGCAGGCTGATCTTACCCCGCAGCAGATACCGCAGGGCAGCGACCACCACGATCAGCACCGATGAGGTAACGATCCAGTCAGTCATCTTTGGCTCCTTCCTCCGCCTGACGCAAGATGGCGTACAGCTCGTCGATCTCCTGACGGCTCAGCTCCTGCTTTCGGGTGATGGCACTCATCATCATGCTGACGCTGCCGTGATACACCCGATGGAGAAAATCCTCCGTTGTGCGCCCGGCAGCATCGTCCCGCAGGAGCAGCGGCGCATACACCTTGACGCCGTCCGCTTCCCGGCAGTCGATGAGTCCCTTGTCCGTCATGCGCCGCAGCATCGTCAGGGTGGTGGAGCGGGACCATCCGGCCCGCTGCTCCAGATCCTCCACCGCCTCCCGGCCGGTGCGGGGACTTTTCTCCCACAGGCACTCCATCAGGTGCCACTCGGCGGCGGTCAGCAAAGTCTCTCTATGTTCCATGATGCGTTCCTCCGATAGTTTACATTGTAAACACACTATACCACAACCTGTTTACAATGTCAACAGGCGCAATAAAAAAGGAGGAGCCGTCCAAGGCTCCTCCTTCTCGCTTTAGAGAATCTCCATCTCCCGCAGCTTCTGCAGGAACTGGGCGGTGTCGGTGCGGGCGGTGGCTTCGTCCACCTCGTACTCGGCGAGGACGGCCTGCACCAACGTTTCTTCATCCTCGACCGATTCCAGTCGGTCCCAGAGGAAGGCGCCCAGCTCGTTGAGGGCGAACAGGCCGTTATTTTCCAGCACCGTGCCGCCCACCGGCACCAAAATCACGTCGCCGGCGATCTCCCGGCGGATCAGTTCTTTGCGGATCTTCATCGTTTCTCCCTTTCTGCAAGCGTTTGGGCCGTGCAGCGCACGGTTTCCTTAGTCTTGCGGCAGATATACGTCGGTTGGCCGTCGAACCGGCCCGTCTCCGTGTAGCAGACGGCGGCGCACGCGCCGCACACCTCTTTGTAGGCGCAGCCGGTGCATTCCTTCGGCGTGCGGATGGCGGCGGTGGCTTCACGAAGCTGCTGCCACGCCGCATCGAAGCCCACTTCCAGCGGGCGGACCACCGGCTCGGTCATCATACCGCAGGGCAGCATCCGGCCATCCCACGTCATCCAGAAGCTGGTGGTTCCGGCACGGCAGCGCACCCCCTCCCCTTCTTCCATGGGGCAGCCGTCGGGGTTGTTCATCACCAGATTTTTCATATTCTCCGCACGCTGGCGGAACTCCTCATCGCTGAAACGGATGGCGTCCCACGCCACGCCGGCAGCGGCGGCCTCCTCGGCGCTGAGCCGGTTGCCGCTGCCGTACTGCTCACCGTTGACACGGATGGAAGGGTACATATAGCTGGAAGCCTTCACATTCACGTCCAGCTCCACCGCATCACGGTAGATCTGCTCAATGTCCTGCAAATTATAGGGCGTGATGGAGAGATTCAAACTCACATCCACACCGGCCTTGCGCAGCGCACGGATATTCTCCTTCACCTGTGCGTACACCGGACGGCCGCACATCTTCTCGTAGGTGGCGTTGCTGCCGCCGTAGAGGGAGATGTTGAACCGGCTGGGAGGATCGGCCAGAAAACGCTCCAGGATCTCGCCCCGCAGCAGTGAGCCGTTGGAGTTGATGGACAGCAGGATGCCCAGCTTCTTCATACCGTCGTAGATCTCGAAGAAGTCACGGCGCACCAGCGGCTCGCCGCCGGTCAGCAGGGCGAAGATCATGCCGCGGTCACGGGCGTCTTTGGCGATCTGCAGCCACTGCTGGGCCGTCAGCTCGCCGCCCTGCTGCCGCACCTGCTCGTCGCTGAGATGGACGTAGCACATGGGGCAGTTGAAATTGCATCTCGCCGTCAGTTCGAAGTTGCCGGCGATGGGCAGACCCAGACGGCGGCCCTTGGCATGGAGGTAGGTGGCGATCTGCGGCTCGATATTGGACTTTTGCATGCTCATCTGCCTCCTTTCAGAACTTTTTCCACGGCCTGCACCGCCGATTCGTCGGGGGTACAGGGCAGGTAATAGACGGGGATCTCTTCCACGATCTGCTGCACCAGATCGGCGGCCCGGGTGATATCCCCCTTATCCCAGGTGTTGATGCTGCAGCCTTCCCAGATACAGCGGAAAGCCTCATAGCCGCCCAGGGGGCGGATGGACGTCGAGGGCGCCTGGGCCAGATACACGATGGCAATGATGGGCAGCGTCTCGTTATGGCAATACTCGCTGCTGCCGGCAAAGGGGATGCCGCAGGCCAGGATGCCCGCTTCGGTGCTGCGGATCACCGCTCTGTCGCCGTTGATGATCTCCGCACCACGCAGCTCACGCCACAGCTCTGCCTGGGTGGACTTACCGGTGCCGGAGGGGGCCGTGAAGAGGATGGCACGGCCCTCATGGGAGATGTAGGAGCAGTGGAACACCACGCCCCCCTGCTGCAGCACCAGATGCTCGGCCATGGCGGCGTTGAGTACCGTCTTGGCGGTGATGCCGCCCGGGTAGACGCTTTCTTTCACTTCCACCGCATGGTCATGGCCGCAGTGGCGGGCACGTATGGTGGCGCTCTGCCAGTCGCCGCCGACGGCGTTGATATAGCGGGTCGTGCCGCCGGGACAGCCGTACACCACATAGTCGCCCTGCACCGTTACCACGTCACCCTCCGGAGCGGAGAGCTGCGCCACCCGTTCGAAGGTGAAACGGTGGGGATTTGTCACGCTGTCCACCCGGAAGGGCGCCAGATGGCGGTCCTCGTCATACATCAGTTCATCCGGGGCGGAGACGGCCAGCTCCACGCCGGCGAAGCGGTAATACTTCTCCATACTCATTCGGCCACGGTGACGAACAGCACCTCGCTGCCCTTGACGGAGAAGTGCTGGGTCATGCCCTGCTTCAGCTCGCCGGCCTTGATGCCGCCGCTGATGCGGGTGCGGTAGGTAATGCCGCCGTACAGCAGGCCGTCTGCCGCCACGTTCTTGTAGTAGACCACCACATCGCCGGTGATATCTTCCTTGGAGATGTTGGTAATATTCATGCCGCCGTCCAGACCCTGGATCTGCAGACGGTCGGCCTGCAGAGAGGGTTCGTAGCTGAAGAAGGCCACGCTCTGGGCCATGGTAGCGGTGTAGGTGGCGGAATTATCGTGGGCGGTGCGGTCCGTAGCCAGCAGCACCACGCTGCGGCCGGGCAGCAGAGCGGTGAGGGTGAAGGGGATGTCCTTCTGGCCGTCGCTGAGCTTGATCTCGGCGTATTCCACAGCACGGTCGCCGTCGTTGCGGACGATGCACATCACCACGCCGCTGACGATCTCGTTGCTGCCGTCCTCCATGTACATGCCGGTGTAGGGACCGATGTCCACGATGGTGAGGCCGGAGCCGACGTTCAGGCTCATGCTGCCCTCATAGGCGGGCGGCGTATTGCCGTCGTCCACCGGGGTCTCATCCCCGCCGCCCAGCAGCAGGCACAGGGCCAGACCCAGCAGCAAAACAGCGGCTGCGCCGATGCACAGATAGAGGGTTTTTTTCGATTTCTTGGGGGTTTTCTTTGCCATTTTGGCACCTCGCTTAGGAAAGGAAGGCCGCGCCACAAGGCGCGGCCTTCCGGGGGATGTTAGGAGTTGAAGAGCGTAGCACTTTCGATAGGAACATGGTAGCACAGGCCATTATACTGGTCATTTTCAGGAAGTCCCAACTCTCCCAGCGTCCAAGTACAAGCAGCGCCTACTTTAGCATCAAAAACGGCAATATCACCCGTACCAAGAACTGCACATGTTCCTTTGGAAGCATTATTCACAAACGGCTTCTCGCAGTCACCGGCAATATTGGTGCTCATGAGGAAGCTCTCAAAGCTGATTTCGGGCTTTTTATAAGTCTTTTTCATCTTAGTTTACCTCCTCTCACTTGAACAGCCAGCCAAGCAGGCTCTTGATGGTTTTCACGACCTTCTTGACCACCGTCTTCACGATCTCCTCGTAGCTGGGCTGCTGGGGAACCTCGGGCTCGTCGGGGGTCTCAGGCTCGTCGGGAACCTCGGGTTCATCGGGAGTCTCGGGCTCATCGGGAGTCTCGGGCTCATCGGGAGTCTCGGGCTCATCGGGAGTCTCGGGCTCATCGGGAGTCTCGGGCTCGACGGGAGTCTCGGGATCCACGGGAGTCTCGGGCTCATCGGGAGTCTCGGGCTCGACGGGAGTCTCGGGCTCGACGGGAGTCTCGGGCTCGACGGGAGTCTCGGGATCCACGGGAGTCTCGGGCTCAGCAACAGGACGCATTCTCATCAGGGCGAAACGCACCGTTTCGGCAGTTGTCGTCAGTTCGATATCTGCGTCATCGCCAGGATCAGTATTGTGGGTCATCTTCATGTTAGTGATGGACAGAATTCCACCGCTGACATTCTTGATGATCACTTCGCCTTCCAGAGCATACTTCAGAATGCTGTAGTACATGTCGGTGGCAGAATTGACGGTGTATTCATCGTCATTGATCTTGAAGGTCACGGTATTACCGGTTGCCACCTTGATACCCATCTGCAGATCAGCCACCCGAGGAGCATCCAGTTTGTTGTCGCCATCGGTATCCACGGTCAATTCATCGCTGACATTCACTCTAAAGGCAATTGCCTGCTCGTTGTCCAGATACAGCTCATTGTTGGGGCCATAGCTGACATAGTCAGAAACGCTATCAGTGGAAGCCTTGCCGTCAATGAATACAGGTCCGCGGAGGACGCCATTTGCATCATCGCCCACAGTAACCTCCAGACTGCCATCCTCATTTCTGCTCACGGAAACCTTGGATGCGTCGACGACCTTATTGCGCAGCTCAGCGTAGATGGGCCATGCCTCGCCGTCCTTCACATAAGCATCCTGGATGGTCGCATTGGTCTTTTCGCCGCTGGCAACACCGGCAGGATCGTAGACACGGACGGCATCCAGATACAAATCGTAACCATCGGTTGTCTCAATGTTGCCTTCATCGTTATAGACAATACCCTCGGTCTTGTCCATAGGTGCCATATAAGTGGCGGTCAGCTTTGCAGTATAAGTGTCATGGGGCAGACCGGCAACTTCCAGAACGGGCACTTGATACAGGCTGTTGGCGGTGTTGTTGGTAACAACCCACTTGCCACCTTCGAACTTATAGCCGTAATAGGTGTTGACGATCTTCTTGGCAACAACAGTACCGCTACTGTTCTTCACCTCCAATGCGAGAACACCAGTGGTATTGCTGGTCAGGGAGATCACGTCGAAGCCGGTACCACAGAAGCTAAAGGATGCAGTACCGTAGGAAGTGGCATCCACATGAACCACGGCGGCGCTGCCCAGAGAATACTCGGAGACGTTGGTGTAAGCGCTGTCGTAACCGTAAACATTGTTGGCGTCGATCACAGTGTCGAAGCCGAACTTGATATCATCGGGGCGGTCCTCATCCTGAGTCTTACTGGTGGACGTACCATTCAGATACCACTGACCGGACACCATACCAGTCTCGGGAATCTCGGTCTGTACACCAGTTGTCGCACCATTTGCATTATTTCCAGAGAAGGACAGGAACTCATCCTCATAGTAGATGGTGGTGGCGGGGATGACGGTCAGATAACCATAGTATGCGCCATCGTTTTTACTCTCAATGGGGTTGGCATACTGGATGCAGTAAGTGAAGGTATCCACATCGGTCATCACCATGGAGGCGGGCGTATAGCGGATCACGGAGTTTTCATCGGTATAGCCGGTTGCGGGAGCATCAATCACAGCAGAACCAAACGTACCTTCCGCACTCTGATCATTGAAGGCTTCAGCCTTCTCACCCTCAGCGGGCTGAGCCAGCTCGCCGGTAACAACGCCGGTCAGCTTGCCGTACTTACCGAACATGTCGTTGGTCAGCACATGGACATCCACAGGCAGACCGAAGTCGATGACCACAGCGTCACGCATGGCGCGAGGCTCCCACTTCACGGCGAACCAGACGGTGGTGTGGGTATACTCATGGTTGGGATAGTCGTCACTGTTACTGTTTTGATAGGTGTAGGCATCACCGTAGTAGTCGGTAACATAGGTGCTGTTAAGATTATTAAGGCCGGAGGTTGCGCCGGTAATCTCCCAATAACCGGTTTCATTGGAGTTAGCCTGAACGGTATAGTGAGCTTCTTCATCGTACAGCCAGTAGCCTGCAGGAAGAACGCCGGATGCAGCAACAGTCATGGGCTCAAGCGTCGTGGCACCGGTATTCAGAAGTACTTCCTTATACAAGGTGGGGCTTACGATGACGGTTCTGTTGGAGAAGGGAACCTGCACACCGTCGTTGTTCACAGGCTGACCACTGGAAGCGTCCACCAGATAGAAAGCGTAGCTGACATTGGCGCCCTTCCAAGTTGCAGTGGGAGATACAGCAGCCTTCTCACAGGGAAGCTCCTGATAGTTGTTGTAATACAGAATGGCATTGCCGTTGGTATCATAGGTACCGGCTTCGCAGCCGACATCAACGTCCAGAGAGCCTTCCAGATGGACATTGTAGCGCAGGGCCAGTTCGGTGGTGCGGATGTCGCCGATGTTCCAGTAGAAGCACTCGGCAGCCAGAGAAGTCTCGGCGGTACCGTCGCCATCCACATCGATCATCTTGGCACCGTCGTCGGTGGTAGTCTTCTTGTTGGTGTTGTAGAAGACATACTTGCCGCAGATGACGCCGTCGCTGTTGAGGATGTTAGCATCACCCATCAGATCGGACTTTGCACCGCTCAAGGTGTAAGAGCCGTCAGCGTTCTTGGTAGACTCGAGGGTAATGATTTCCAGAGTCTCGTACTTGTAGGAGCCATCCTCGTTGGTCTTGCGGGTACCAACCTTCTTTGCGTTTTCAGCGCTCAGCGTACCATCAGTACCGACCAGTTCCTGACGGGTCCAGATCTCGTAGGAGCGGACTTCCAGCACGGGGTTGATGGTGCTCTTGTTCACGGTCTCACCGGTGGGCAGGTATTCCACGGGAGCCAGCTGCAGATCGAAGGCCTCACCCATTTCGTCCACGAAGTAGGCGTTGGTGGCAGCCAGCAGAACGTCGGTGGCGAAGCTGGTGAATGCACCCTTCAGGTCGGTGACAGAGTCAATGTTGAAGAACTTTTCGTCATCGCTGGCGATGGTCTTCAAAACGGTGATCTGGTCTTCTTCGGTACGTTGAGCACCATCCTCCAGCAGCAGACCGATGGAGTACACGGTAGCACCCAGGCCCTCTACGGCTTCCAGAGTACCAACGCCGCTGGAATTGAAGCGAATGATATCTTTGGAGTCAGTGATGGCTGCCTTGATCGCCTCAGCAGAGCGGTGCAGCTGGCCGTTGTTATTGTTATAACCGGTATAGAACTCCGGATTATCAATGTCAGGAATATCGTTGCTGGTATCCGTATCGGTATTGTCATACCAACCGCGGATCCATTTGACATACTCGTCCTCGCCGTCATTGGACTCGGCGCCGTTGTACTGAGAGGGAGAGCCGTCGGACAGGAACAGCACGAACTGCTGACGCTCGGAATTGCTGTCGGCCTTCTTCTGGGCCAGCAGGTCATAGGCCATCTGCAGACCGTAGTCGTAGTTGGTACCGGAGCCGGTGGGGATATTGCCCGCATTATTTGTAGTGTAATCGCTATTGTAGGTAACACCATCGGTTGCCCAAGTAGCGGAGATCTCGCTGATCTTTTCCCATGCACCGGTGAGGGTCTTGTCACCGGTCTTAATACCGTAACCTGTTCCTCTGGAACCGGCAGCGCCGATCTCGTTGGTGCCCGCCTTAACGGTGTTGCCGTTAAAGGTAAGGATGGCAATGTCAATATCGGGATCAGAGCCGTCCTCACGCTTGGTCTGCATCTGCTGGATCAACTCGTCAACAGCAGGACGCAGCAAGCCGATACGTTTGCCTCTAACAGTATTGCCATTTTCATCTGTAAATGTGAACGTCGTTCCGTTTTTATCCATGGAACTGGAAGCATCCAGAACGATGACCACGTCCACGCCTTCGTTCATGGGGATACCGGAAGCGGACAGCTCCACGGTGGCGGTACCGGAGGCCTGGAAGTCAATACCGGTAGCGGTCTTGTTGACCTTCACGGCGCCGGGGTCGGGGTAAGTGGGATACTTGCTGCCGGCCTTGGGGTTGACGGTCAGGGTGAAGTTATCAAAAGTCTGGCCGTTATAGGTGACGGTCAGTCCTTCGTAAGTATCCATCACGGAGGTGGTAAAGTCACCGCTCAGCATGCCCACGGTGACGGGAACACGGTAGTCCTCGCCCTCGTCGTCCTTCACATCCACCAGGATGTAAGCGCCGGTCTCAGCAGTCTTGGAAGCGCCCTTGTGGACAGCTCCCTCATAGGACTCCAGGGTATAGCCAAGGATGGTAGCCTCGGGAACAACGACCTTGGCGGTGCCGAGGGTCTTGCCCTTGTAGGAGATGGTCACAGCATACTCGCCGGGAACGGAGCCGTCGTAGGCAGAATCCAGAACGAACTCCAGTTCTTCGGTGATCTCATTACCGGTCACATCATCGCCGGGCTTGGAAGTACCTTCGTACTCATAGCCCTTGATGCCAGCGACAACCATTGCCAGAGCCTGCTCGCCGATAGCGCCGCGAGCCACGGTGAAAGTGAAATCGGTAGTGCCATCTGCTTCCACGATCTTGGCGTACAGGCCGGTGGTGGTCTTGGTGACCTTCTGGAAGAGATAGAGGCTACTTTGGGTAGTCGTTCTACTAAAACCGTTGTAGTAACGCAAGTAATAATTGCTTCTGGAAAGCCTAAAGCCACTAACGCCATCCGACGTAACAGTGATATTTCTTTGATTAGTGCTTGAAGTCACAGCGGAAGAGTTGCTACTAAGATAGAGGTATCTTCCATTGCTGCTAATAACATAGCTGCCATCAGAGCCATCAAAGACCCATTCATTGGTGGAGTCAACAGCGGTCGTAATTATGTTATCAGAGTAGTCTGTAGTGTCTTCGTCAGAGATGGTAACAAAAGTAGCACCACCCTCGTTACCAAACAAGTATGCCTCACCGGCAGCCTTAGAAGCAATCAGATAGGTTTCACCATCCACCACTTCGTCAGCCAACACATAATAGGTCTCGGTGCCCTCGGTGATGGTGACCCACTCGTTTCCGGAGGGAGTGACAGTGCCGCCGCCAGAGCCGGTGCCGGTCTTCTTGAAGAGGTAGACACTGGTTTCACTACTGCTGTAAGTCCAGTCGCTGCCGGAACTGACATAGTAGCCAGAATAACTGCTGTCTCTCTGGATCGTATACTCACCATCGCCCTTATGGGTGAAAAGCAAGTCACAGGTGGAATCACGAATGACAGGATCTTCACCGCTGGTGGAACTGGGATAAATGTAGTAACCGGAGGTACCGTTCTGTGCAGTACCGTTTTCAGCATCGCTGAAGATCCACACAGCGTTGGCATTATCCAGAGTGATCTTGTCGCCGGAGATGGTGACGGTGGTACCGGTGGAAGATCCGCTGTTGTTGGTCAGGGCAGAAGCCGTGCCGGATCCTGCGCTGACGATCAAGTATTCCTCGTCCACATCAATGCCGTCGGTATCCAGCGTATAGACATTGCCGCTGCCGCCGGTGGAGCCAGAGTTATCGCCGGAGCCGGTGTTGTCGTCACCGGAGTCGCCGGAGTCATCGGACAGATCATAGGTGGCGGACTCGCCGGTGGACAGGTTCAGCACAGCCTGTCCATAGACATCGCTGTTGACGGAAACACCGCTGGGCAGCTGGGTACTACCACCGGCAGCCTTCAGGGTGTGCTGGCCGCTGGTGCTGTAGCGCTTGACAACGACCTGATCGTCATAGATTGCGAAAGCGGTCATGGTGAGGGTATTATCGGCATCGGTAGAGCCGGTATAGCCAACATAACCGTAGTTCATGTAGGTGAAGTTCAGGGTCTCGCTGTTGTAAGACTTGCCATCGCCCTTTGCGACCTTGATGGCATCACCCTTCTTCAGGTAGATGGAGTTCTGACCCAGATAACTGTCGTAAGCGGTGGAGTGGTTATGGCCGAACAGGAAGATGATGTTCAGCGTCTTACCGGCCTCGTTCAGCACATCAAACAGCAGGTTGGCATAGTCATTGTCGCCACGGTTGGTATAGTGCAGGGGCAGGTGGGACATGACGAAAATCGGCTTCTTATAGCCGTCATTTGCTAATTCGGTCAAAGCCGCTTCCAAATCATCAGCGGTACCCTGTACAAGTGTGCTGCTGCTATTGCTCCAAGGGAAATCATCATGGTTAATAGCATAAACACCATAATAGTCGGTTTTATAGTAACCGGTGTAGTCCATCAGGTTGGTACCATCAACCTTCAAACCACCGTAGTTCTCATGGTTACCCTGAATGTAGATACGATTATCGGCAGCAATGTCAGGAAATACCTTATCAATGACGTCATCCACAGCCTCAATATCATCAGCTGTCGTGCCAACATTGCTGGCATTGTATATGCCACCATCATAGTCGCCGCCCATCAGAATGCCGAAGGGACTTGCATATTCCTTCTTGATCTGCGTGGCAATGTTGGACATGGTGGTGCCGGAGTTGCTGGCCTGATAGTCAGAGGCAGCAATGACGACGACGGGATCACCTTCCGCCGCAAATGCGGGGACGGGAATGACGCCAATCAGCATCACCAGAGCCATCAGTAATGCAAAAAATTTTTGACTGCTCTTTCTCATTTTTTTCCTCCTAACCGGGGCGAATTTGTGGCTTCTCGCCCCCCCTAAAACCACGCATGAGTATAAGGACGCAGTTTTAGATAATATAACAGATACATGATAGCACAATTGTAGGAAATGTCAACCGCTTTCCCCTTGTTTTTTGGTGTAATACTTTATATAATAACAATATCTTGTATGAGGGGGGCTTATGGATGGATACACCTGTACTGCAGACGGCCGAAGCGCTGGAAAAAATCCGGGCGGATCTGGCGGCCGGGCGGCCCTGTCATCTGGTGGTGACGGGCGGCAGCATGGTGCCCTTCCTGCGGCACAAAAAAAGCGCCGTGGTACTCACCTCCCCCACCCCGCCCTATCGCCGGGGCGACATATTGCTGTATCTGCGGCGCAGCGACTGGTGCATCCTGCACCGGGTGGTACGGGTGCAGAAAGACGGCACATTGGTGATGTGCGGCGACGCACAGACGGCGCCGGAGATCATCCGCCCTGAGCAGGTGGTGGCGCAGGTGAGCCATGTGCGCCACGGGGCGAAGATCACCGACTGTGGGGCATGGCATCTGCGCACGGCGGTGGCCCTCTGGATGGCGCTGCGGTTCGTGCGGCGGCCGCTGCTGGCGGTGATGGTGGGGCTGCACCGGGCGTTTGTGCGGAAGTGAAACAGCGAGGCGGCGGGGGCAAGCCCCCGCCCCACGAGAGCGGCGAAACGGACCGTCGAGGACGCCGGTCCCTACGGAAGTGCGGGTGACGGGAGTGGATCTCTCCCTCAGTCACGGCTGACGCCGTGCCAGCTCCCTCATCAGAGGGAGCCATCGAAACATACGCAAAAAAAGAGGAGCTTTCGCTCCTCTTTTCTTTATTCTTCCGCAGCTTCGGCCGCCTTGGCACGGCGGGCGGGACGCTTTTTCTTCAGCTTATACAGCTCCTCGGTGGCCATGCGGGTCTTGGCCACCACGTCGCCGGCATTCTTGGGGAAGCAGTAGTACAGCACGTCGTTGTTGCCGATGCAGATCACGTCGGCGATCTCGTACCAGTAATAGTCAGCATAGAGGCTGTAGCCTGCCAGCGGGGACTGGGTATATTCCAACTGGCCGTCGCAGCCGGTGAGGGTGAAGCCCTCGGCGGTATGGGTCAGGCGGCCGCTGCCCACCATGTAGATGGCCTTATAGTCCACCAGCATGCCGATATCCACGTCCACGTCCAGCTTGTAGGTGCCTTCCTCCAGCTCACGGCGGACCTCCTGCCGCTGCCAGGCGTACCAGTCGGGGATGTGGGGGAAGCGGTTCTCCCCTTTCAGGGCCTGCAGACGGCCCAGAGTATCCAGATGCCACGTCTTGCCGCAGTGCTTACAGCGCAGGGCAATGCCCTTGCCCTCCATCTCGCCCTCGGCGCCGCAGGCGCAGCAGCGGAACAGGATGCGGCTGAGACCGTCGGCACGGGTGGGGCTGTCGATGTGGATATTGTTCTTGCGCTGCCAGGCAAAGCCGTCGAAGGTAAAGACCTCATCCAGCATGGCGTCCAGCTCGGCCACGGATCTCTCCGCGATCTCCTCCGGCGTCAGCAGGCAGCGCACATGGGCGCTGACGGGCACATTTTTCCGCTTTTGCAGGCAATTATACAGCGGTTCCCGGGAAAAAGCGCCGGAAGTGGTGACGGTGACCACCGGCACCTTCAGCTTTTTCAGCAGCACGCCCATCTTCCGGGGCAGGGGCGTGGCGGTGCCGTCAAAGGTGTAGCTGGCCTCGGGGTACATCAGCACGCTGCTCTTCTTCTCACGCAAAGCGTACTGCATATCGCTGATGAGCCGCACATCGCTGACGAACTTATTGGTGGGGATGGCGCCCACCAGACGCAGGATCCAGTTGAGGCCCACGAAGGCGTCGGAGGTGCAGACGAAGGACAGGCGGCGGGGGAAGAAAATGCCGTAGGCGGCCTTCATATCGATAAAGCTGGAGTGGTTCATGAGGATGAGGCAAGGCTCTTTCCTGCCCACCAGCTCCATACGCTCGGTAGTGTAGCTGAACCGGGCCGACAGCAGGTCCGGGATGGCCAGCAGACGGATCAGGCAGCGCAGCAGGAAGCTGGGCCGCAGGGGCTTGCGATGCTTAGGGCGGCGCAGAGCCATCACCTGCGCATAGCTTTTCTTTCTAACGGTGATCTTCATAACGAAGCCTCCTGTAGGTTTCGGATTTGCGGAAGGTCAGTTACAGAAAGTATACGACAGATTTCGACGCAATACAAGATATTTCCCTTGCTGTTTTGCGTTTTTCGGCAAAAAAGAGGAGCCAAAGCTCCTCTTCTTCCTTATTCCTGTGTCAGCTGCAGCCGGCAGGAGAACATGCGCTCCCCTTCACCGCTGATGCCGCAGGAGAGCAGCGTGTCGCCGTCACGGTGCAGGTGCAGCGCAAAGCGCTGTCCGGCCATCAGCTCCCGGTGGTAGTCGATCTGCAGGCCCGTCACGGCGGTGTCCTCCGCCGGGGACAAGGCGTCCATCACGAAGTCGGCGTAGCAGGTGTTGTTGATGTGACCGTTGATATCCAGCTGGGTAAAGCCGGGCACCACTTCTCTGCCCGCTCCCTCAACTTCGAAGGCAGGCACCTTGGCAAGGCGGCCGGGGAAGCAGGTGTCGGTGCAGTAGTCGTCGGAGGGGTAGATGTCGGCGGCGGGCAGTACCCGGCGCTTCTCGCTGTGGACCACCACCCACTCGCTGGTACCCTGGACCAGCACTTCGCCGTCCATGGTCTCGATGCAGTATTCCCGGCGGAAATTGATCCGGGCCGGGGGCAGCGGCCAGGTCCGCACCCGGACCCGCTCATAGCGGCGGGGCGTACCCACCAGCTCATAGCGCACCTTGGTCAGCACCCAGATGGTCTTGCGCTCCATCAGCGCAGCAAAGCCGATGCCCAGCTCGTTGGCGTGGATGCCGGCCACGTCCTGAAAGAGGGACAGGATGGACGCAGGGCGGATGCGGTCCCAGCGGTCGAAGTCCGCTGCACGCAGCTCGTATTCTTTCTGGAAGATCATCATGGGTTATTCCTCACTTTTCGCCGCAGTGTTGATTATTTTTATCATAGCACATTTTGCCCGCCATTTCTACTGGGGATTTTACAAGAATCCTTGAAAAAAGGCCCGCCGTCACGGCAGGCCTTTGGGTTTCTATGGGCGCAGGAGCTTGCGTGTCAGCGGCACGATCAGCACGAACTGGCCGCCCAGCAGCGCCCCGAAGGTGTTGCACAATACGTCGTCCACCTCCACCGTGCCCAGCAGGTGCAGGTATTGCAGCTGCTCCACGCCGCAGCTCACCGCCAGTCCCAGCAGCAGCGCCGCAGCCATCCGCAGCCACGGCCAGCGCCGGGGCAGCAGCGCCGCAGCGGACAGGCCCAGGGGCAGAAAGAGGGCGGCGTTCATCACCATGGTGCGGATGTATTCCCGCTCTCCGGCGATGCGCTCAAAGGTGGCAAAGGGCCGCAGCTCCACCACCGGCTCCGCCATGGGCTCGCGCCGCAGCAGCGTCACCCATGCGATGAAGAGGATGCTCACGAGGAGCAACATAAAGTTGAGGAGCTTCCATGCCACGGTGCGGCGATGGGACACGGCGCACCACTCGTCCGCGCGGCTCCATACCACGGCCAGAAAGAGCAAGCAAAACCCCACCAGCCAAAGGGGCCGGGAGTAGATGAAGTTATACATGGCGCAGCCTCAGTTTCTCCCGCAGCTTGCCCCAGTAGGGCCGCAGCAGCTCGCAGGCGAAGCGGAACACCTCCCGCTCGCACAGCGACACCACGCCGAAAAAGAAGGGGATCACCACGATGCAGCACACGACGGCCCAGCCGATGATGCGCAGATAGCTGTCCAGCGCCACGAAGGAGAAGAGCCACTTGCCTGCCGCCGTCACGGCGACGAAGAGAGCTAAATTCAAAAGCCACCGCCGGTACGTGATCCACGGATTGCGGTGCAGAATCTTGCGGTTGGCGTAGAGGATCATGTCGTTGGTGCGGTACAGCAGCGCCGCAATGGTGCCCATCAGCACGCCGTAGATGCCGAAACGCCATACGCAGACAAGCGACACCACAATGTTGATGGCGGATTCAAGGAGGGAGCGGTATTGGGTCTGCTTGAAGTGACCGGCGAAATCGATGGTCATATTCGACGAAGTCCGTCCATTGCCTAATAGCTTCACCGCAATGAAGAGATAGGGCAGATACGCATCCACATAGCTGATGTCCGCCACGCCATCGGTGTACAGGGTCAAAAAGGGCAGAATGAAAAGATTGGCAATGCAGTACAGGCAGAAGGTCAGGGTCATGTTGTACAGCTCGTACACGTCCATCAGCTTCACGTACCGCTTGCGGTCGTTGTGGAACGCCTGCCCCAGCACAAATCTGAATCCACCAAAGGCACCGATGATCCCAGCAATCACCCCCAGCAGCATGGTGTAGACGCCGTACACGCTGACAGCACTCAGGCCGCAGAAATAGGTCAGCACCAGCGTGTCCGTATTGTTGAAGATCAGCGTGGACACTTGATGCACCAGCGCATTTTTGCTCTGGGAGATGGCCGCCGTGTTGGGCTGCACCTTCAAATCCAGCCACGGGTAATGGCGACGGATGTACCAAAGAATGAAGGCCATCTGCACCAGATTGAAGAAGAGATACATCACCTGCAGGGCCACCACGTCGAAGCCCGCCAGCAGCAAAGCGATCTTAGACAGGCTGGTGAGGATGTTGATCACCGTGGTCATGGAGGTCAAGATGTAGCCCTTGCCCTCGGTGTTCAGCAGGATGGTGTACTTTCCTTGGAAAAAGTAACGGATGGCACCCGGCAGACCGCTGAGGAGCATGACCCACATGACGGTGCTGCGGGGCAGTGTCGTCTCAATGGTCAGGGGGAACACAAAGGTCAGCAGCATCACGATGGCCAGATACATGCGGCCCGTCCGCTTATAAAACCGGTCGGTGGCCGCCAGAATGCCGTTGATGGCGTCGTGGTCTTCCCGACCGATCGGGCCGTACAGTGCCTGCATGGATGCTGCTCCCACGCCGGCCTCCAGCAGGGCCACATATACCAGCACCTCGCCGATGGAGCTTAACAGACCGTTGGCCTCCGAACCCAGATTCACCAACACAAGGCGGGGGATGACAACACCCAAAGCCAGGGTGATGCCCTGACTGAGAATGCTCGTTATGATGTTGTTGAATCCTTTTCTTGCGTTCATTGGTTACTTCTTTCTCTTGATTGCTTCTTTGATCTTTCCCGGCACACCCAACAGCCACAACCCGGAGGAAGTAGTTTTCGGCATGGTAAAAACTTACAAAGTTTTCCCTAACTCCCGATAGGAAATCAAGCGGATTTTATACTCATCCATCAAACGCTTTTCGCCAAACATCCTCAAAATCTCAAACTCAAGGACTCGATTTTCCCAATAGGGATTGTAATTTTTCAAGTCCTCGGAATAAACGCAGGGATGGACATGCAACTCCGTCACGCCGGGCTTTAGATTTCGGAAAAATGTATCCAATAATGTAATTTTGGATGCCAAGGTATTGTCGGTCTCTGCATAATACGGAAACGCAAAACTATAGTCCACGCCAACCAAGCCCAAAAGCTTCATATTAAGCTTGATGTAAGGTGCCAGTTTTCTGCCACTCCATATGTAATTCATTCCATCTTGCTGATAATAGTGCTTGGCAATTCTAACACCACAGCTACCTTTTTTCACCCTGTTGTACGCCTTAAAAAAAGCACGGTAGCCGTTATATCCCATTCTGGGCATTAAACTATACATGTGATTATCTATGTGGGTATAGTCTATGCCGGAGTCTGCAACTCTACGAATCTGAGCCTCTATTTCATCTACGACATCCCCAAATCTAGCCTTCGCCTTCAGTTCCGTTGGCTTTGTATATAGACCACATCCATTTTCCAGCGAAGCAGAAGAAGTTAAGCTATGATAAATCAGTGGAGAATCCACAGCAAAATCATCTCGTGTCAGCGTTAAGTGTACACCAATGTCCTGTAATTGCTCACTTTGTGCCAATGAAACTGCCTCATCATATGCACAACCGTTTGCCATGATGGAGGTTGAGGAAATACACCTGTTCTTTAACAATTCTGCGATAGCTACATTAAACTCATGCGACATTCCAAAGTCATCAGCGTTAATTATCAAGTCTTTTTCCATGTTTTAAAACCCTTTTGTTAATATAGCAAAAACATTTACCGAAAAGAAGAACATCAAAAGCAAAACCCTCTGTTTAAGTGTTATTTTATGGCAGAAGCAAAGCTCCCGCCAAAAAGGAACTGATATTTTGCGCAAGCCATCATAGAGCGCACACTTCTTTTTATCTGCGATCTCGCTTTTATTTACAATTGCAAAAAAATCAAACATTCTAACCACATACGCATAATGCGCTTCACCAGTCAATTGAGGGCACACATCATGATAATATGCCAGCAATTCCGAATAAGATAGAAATAGTTGCAATCTTTCCATGCTCACCGTAGACTGAAGCGCACTCCCCGCTCTCATGCGGTAGTAATAATACGGTGTTTCTACATAACCTACCTTTTGGCATAAATCCATCAGTCGATAGGTAACACTCGTATCGTCGCCATACTTGCGTCCAACTGGATAGCGAATACTTTCCCATAATTCAGCCCTATACAGCTTATTACACGCAAGCATGCGAAACCGCTGACCACGCAGGATTTCACGCAAAACTTGTTCGCGGTTCATCAATTCAACGGTTTCCTTTTTTCGAATTTCCTTCCGTACTTCTTCAAATGTTATTTCCTCATCTACACAGCTGTATCCATAGATCAAACAGTCCAGTTCATTCTGCTCAATCTCCGAAACAGCCATACTAAGCAGTTGAGGATGGATTACATCATCGCTGTCACAAAGGAGAAAATATTTACCCGCCGCCTCGTCCAGTCCCATATTCCGTGCCGAGGAGACACCGCCGTTGGCCTTATGGAACACCCGCACACGGCTGTCCTTTTGGGCGTACTCGTCGCAGATGGCACCGCTGCCGTCGGTAGAACCATCGTCCACCAGCAGCACCTCAATATCCGTAAAAGTCTGAGCCAGAATGCTGTCCACGCAGCAGCGCAGATACTTCTCCACATTATAAACCGGCACGATGACGCTGATGGTGGGCATAGGGTTTCCTCTCACTTTCCCAGCAGTTCCAAGACTGCCTGCAAAATTTCTTCTTTCGTCCGCTCCACGATGCGGCAGTTGGGCAAGCCGTCCAACTGCTCGTGAGCGCCGGCGCAGTTGGTAGACACGATGGGCAGATCAAAGGCCTTGGCCTCGCCCAGCGTGATGCAGAAGCCCTCATGCACGGACGTCTGCACATAAAGGTCGGCGTCCTTCAAATAGGGGTAGGGGTTGGTCTGCGTGCCCAGCAGTACCACACGGTCGGCCACGCCCAGCGCCGCCGCCTTTTCCTCGATGGTGGTGCGCAGCTTGCCGTCGCCCACCAGATACCAGCGGAAGTCCACGCCCCGCTTGGCCAGTTCCGCCGCCACCTCGGGGATGATGTTCTGTCCCTTCTCTTCGCTCAGCCGGCCCAGCGTCACGATGCGCGTGCCGGTATAGCCGTCGGCGAAGCTCTCGCCCTGCTCCGCCTGCTGACGGCACAGCTTGGCAGAGATCACATTGGGCACGGTGCGGGTGATGGGTTCGATCTCCGGCAGGACTCGCACCAGCGCCTGCCGCGCCTCCTCCGACACCACGAACACATGCTGAAACTTGGGGTAAAGCTTGCGGCAAGTCTCTGCAGCGAAATAAATCTTACTGACATCAAAATGGATCCACTGTACCTTAATAGGTGCATCCACATACTCCTGTACATACGCAGAGATGCAGTCCTGCGGCCCTGCAAAGGCCACCGCCACATCATAGCCCCGTCTCTTTTGCTCCAACCCACGGAACATGCGGTGGAAATAAGGTATGCGGTTGCCTGTGGCTTTAAAGTAGAGGTGTGTCAGCGCAACACCGACCGCACGACCTAATTTACCGCTCTTTATGTAATCTTTCGTCACCGCCAGCGGAGCATCCTTCATCTCACGTTCCAGGAAAGCGTAGTTGTCGATGGTCTCCACCTTGACCCAGCTCGGCACGGCGTCCATGAAGCCGCCCCAACGGCGCAGCAGGAGCAGCGTCACCTCATACTCCTCTGGGGACATAGTGTCCACCAGATTCAAAAACGCCTTTTCCGTGCCTCCCACGTTCATGTCGTTGAGCATAAAGAGCACTTTTTTCTTCACAACTTCTTACTCCTTGTCCAACAAACGGTAGAACTTCTCAATCTCCTCGTAGTTGCCCTTCTTCTCACGGCTCTGGTAGTCCGTGATATGGTCGTACAGCGCCCGGTCATCCAGCAGCCGCTGAATACCGTCCGCCACCGCTTCCGCCGTCATATCCACCACGAGGCCGTTCTCACCGTGCACCATCTGGGCATCCACGGCGTCGAACCGGGTGGTCACCACCGGCGTATTGAGCATCCGTGCCTCAGCAATGGCCAGGCCGAAGCCTTCAAAACGAGAGGTCTGAACGTAAATATCCGCTTCCTTATAGTAGGGATAGGGATTGGCCCGGGTACCCAGCAGCACGAATCGGTCTTCGATTCCCTTTTCGGCCATGCTCTGCCGGATCTCTGCCTCCAATGCGCCCCGGCCCAGGGCGTACCAGCAGAAGTCCAACCCCCGCTCCTTCAGGATGCGGCAGGCCTCCAGCGCAATATCGTAGCCCTTTTGCGGTGCAAATCGGCCCACTGTCAAAATCTTTACGCCGCCGCAGGCCATATCGGCCGCAGCCGTGTTCTCCATCTGCGCCATGTCGGCCATCAGCGCACCGTCGTTGATGTCGTAGATAACGGTGCTTTTCGCCGCCGCTTCGGGGAACGTAACACGGAAGGTCTCCTGTGCCGAGTCGGATACGCAGTTGACTGCGTCGAAGGCGGCATACTTCCCGGCAACATAGTTGCGCCATTTACCAGTGGGGGTATAAATAGCATTGACCCACGCCAGCTTGCGCTTCGCCCGCACGCAGTCCGCAACGTAGAACGTAGGCGTACCCTGTGCATAAGCGATGGCGACGTCATACGTCTTTTCTGTCGGCGTGAAGCATGTATGGGCACTCTTCCAGAACAGCACCGCCTTCTGTGGATGATTGTAAGTCCCTGTCCGCAGCGCAGCAGAGTAGCGCAGACGCCCCGCAAGGGCACGTCGGGTCTCGGCCTTGCCGCAGCCTTTGGTCAACGCACGCAGGGACTGGGAGGCATAGGTAAAATACGGCAGGGGCGGCAGAAGGTTGACCTCCGGCGGCAGCAGTTCTTCAAACTCGCCGCCATAAGCAAACAGCTGCAGGTCCACCTCGTACTTGGTATAGTCCAGCAGACGCAGCAGCGTCACCAGACTTTTTTCCGCACCGGCACACACCAGCGACTCGATGACAAATAAAAGTTGTTTTTTCATAACAGCAATCCTTTACTTGCTCAGCGCAGCCAAGCCCTTTCGCAGCTCCGTAGAAGAAGTTTGTTTTGTATAGGGGAAGTACACCACTTCCACGCCCACCTTGGCAAACTCCTCTTCCCAGTGGTTCCAGGTTTCGGTACCCTTCCAATCGTCACCGACAAAAATTTTGTTGAAGTGATACTTCTCCCATGCAGCCATTTTGTCCATGGTCACCTGAGGAACCACCATGTCCACATACTTGATGGCTGCCACAATGGCAGCACGCTCTTCATAGGGAACGAAGGCTTTTTTGCCCTTATAACTCACCGCTTCGTCCACCGTCACGCCCACGATCAGATAGTCGCACTGCTCCTTAGCGCGGCGCAGGATATTCAAATGTCCGATATGGAACAGGTCAAACACACCTGTTGTATAGCCGACAACACTCATTCGATTTTCTCCCGAATCAATTCATACACACGCTCAGCGGCGTGGCCGTCATCGTAGCTGCCGATGCCGTCCAAAAACGCCGCTATCTTCTGCCCATATGCCTCTTGCGAAAAAGAGGCAATATCTCCCAGCAAGTCCTCCACCGTTTCGGCACAGGAAAACGGCAGGTCACTCATGTCAAAATACAGTTTTCTGTCTTCCGTCGTATACGCCACCCGGTCCGGTGCATAGAGGAAGCAAGGTCTTCTCGTCACACTGAAGTCAAACATAATGGCGGAGTAGTCGCTCAACAGCACATCCGCCGCACACAGCAGTTCCTGCACATCGTCATAATCCGTTGCCTGCAGCACCCGGTCAGAATATTGGATGCAGTCCGTCCGTGCCGACAGATGGGGATGCAGGCGAGCCAGTACATACCACTCGCCGCCGAATTTCTCTCCAAGCGTATCCGCAATCTCCGCAAAGGGCAGCTGATAAACGCTCATATCCCCGTTTTTGCGGAAGGTCGGGGCATACAGGGCGATACGGCTTCCGGTGGGAATTCCATAATGTGCCCGCACTTTTTCCAACAGAGGCGTTCTGCCCTCAAACAAAATGTCGCATTGAGGCGTACCACAGTTGACGATTTTGCCGTCATACCAGAAGGCACGCTCGAAAATCTCACGACTCTTTTTACAGCCGGCCAGCAAATAATCGATCTGTGGCGAGTCCTGCTTGGCCATAGCAAGATAATGGGCCGGCAAGGTATCCTCGGCGTCTTTTTCGATCATTTTCAATCGCAAAGAGCTGTGCCAGGTCTGGATATAGGTCTGCCCTTTCCGCTTGATAAACTCCTGCGTCATACGATAGTTGGTAATGATCACCGCCGAAGTACTCAAATAGTAGCAAAAACGAAGGCTGCCGTACCTGACCGATTTCCCTTCATATGCAGCATGCTTCTTCGGCCGGGTAAATGCCCAAATCACACGCTCGCCCAAGCCGTTCTCCATCATATAGCGGCTGATATACTTAGGCGATCCGGAATATTGCTCACCATAATAACCAAAAAACAGCACCCGCTTGCGAAGGGGCAGTCTGCGCATCACCCACAGGATCAATTTTCTTATGCGTTCTTTCATCAATCGTTCATCTCACCACTCGCTGCAGCAATGCCCGGAGGCCATAGCAAACCGTGCCACGCTCCAGCGCCGCAATCAGCGTTTTTTCTTTTCCCTCAGCATATGCCGTCAATTGGTTCTCCCGACTGAACTGCCGCAGCAGTACAAAGGCCTGCCCCTTGTTCTTCTGCATCCGTGTCAGCGCCAGCCATGCCATCCCCAGATAGGATGGCACCACATGCCGCCAGAAGTCAGGCAGCATCTGCGGATACTTTTCCCGCAAAAAATCGCGGCGGGCACGCCAACCGTCCAGCATATCCAGCCTTTTCAGTGTAAAAGTATACGAAATACTGTCGCCTCGTTGGCGATAGTGGACCAACGGCACCGGCAGCACCGCCACCTTTTGCGCTGCATCCATCACGTGATGAGCCCAGTAGTGGTCTTCAAAGAGCCGCCCTTCAGGGAACAAATATTGTCGGGCGATCCCGGCACGGAGCAGCTTGCCCCACGCAAAATTCTGCAGCTTCCCGCCAACCAGCGCCTCCACGGCTTCGGAGCGAAGCAGCGTCGTCGAGGCGCCCCATGCCATCTCTGCCGTCTCTTCCCGGTCGGCGTAGGTATAGTAATAGCCGCCCACCACCACATCGGCATCACAGGCTTCTTGCACCGTCAGCAGCCGTTCCAATGCATCCGGCTCCAGATAATCATCGCTGTCAAGATAAAAGACAAATGCCCCCTCAGCCACCAACACACCGCTATTGCGGGCGGCAGACAAGCCCCCGTTTTCCCGGTGGATCACTCGGATCCGGCCGTCTTTCGCTGCCCACTCGTCGCACATAGCGCCGCAGCGATCGGGCGATCCATCGTCCACCAAAATCAGTTCCCAGTCCGTGAAAGTCTGTGCGCACACCGATGCCACACACTGGTCCAGATATTCTTCTACCCGGTACACCGGCACGATCACGCTGACTTTCGGCATACTTCTCACTCCATCAACTGATAAATCTTTTCCACTTCTTCGGCGCCGGAATAGTCACGTGCAAGGCAGGTCTGCCGCAGGCGCTCCATTTTCGCCTCGTCCCGCAGCAGCTCGGCGATCCCGGCGGCGCAGCCCTCGTTATCCATGGGCACGATGACGCCGTCCACATCCTCCTCCAGCTGGCTGGCGGAGGTGGCGTAGCGGGTGATGACCACGGGTTTACCCAGCATCTGGGCCTCCCGCACGGTGACAGCCTTACCCTCATACCGGCTGGGCTGCACGTAGAGGTCGCAAGCCGCCATATAGGGGTAGGGATTAGCCTTCTTACCCAGCAGGATCACATGCTCCTCCATCCCCGCCTCGGCGATACGACGGCGGATCAGATCCTCGTCGCCGCCGTAGCCGATGAGGTACCACTTCACATGCAGACCCATCTCCCGCAGTCGGCGGCAAATATAGGGCACATTGTCGAAATTTTTGGCGTTGGTGTACCGTCCCACCGACAGCAGACGGATGCTGCCGTCCTCGGGCATCTCGGCAGAAACATCCTGCTGTGCATCCATGCGTACCAGCCGTGCCGGCAGGATATTCTCCAGCGGCAGCAGCTTATCCTTCAGCGAAGGAAACACCTGCGCAAAGGCCTCGCCCACCGCCGGGGAAATGGCGCCGATCCGGTCATAGCGGCCCCACATGGCCTCTTCCGAGGCCACATCCACCTGCACCCGGGAATAGTCCGTGTGGGTCCAGGCCAGCTTCACCTTGGCACGCACCTTCTCTGCCACGAAGTAGTGGGGCGTCAGGAAGCTGATGGCCAGGTCGTACTCGCCCTCGCCCACGGGGGGCATGAAGGGGCGGGTATATTTGTGACTGTAGTCCAGCGCCACGCCGCACTCGCCGGTGATGGCGTTTTTCTTGATGTACTGCGCCGTGCGCCATTTGCCGTAAGCACGGCCCAGGGCCACACCCAGCTGACCACGCCGCAGCACCGCCGACAGCGGTACCGCCAGCGACGCATAAGCAGAGATCTCCGGCAGCAGGCGCACCTGCGCCGGGATCAGGGGCATCATCTCGCCCTGATGGCGCATGAGGAAAAGGTCCACGCTGCAGCGGCTGTAGTCGATGCTGTCCAGGAGGCCGATCAGCGCCCGCTCGGCACCGCCCAGCTCCAATGCGTGGGAAAAGAGGAGAATTCGCTTCATTTTCTCAACCTTTGCATAAAATCATTGCCAAACAGACGGTGCAGCGGCTTGCTGATGGCAAGGCGGATGCGCTGCTTCGGTGTCAGCCATGCACCGGTGTACCAATGCACCGACAGGGTATTTTTCGTCTTGCGCAGCCGCCCCGTGGTGCTCTCGTAGGGGTTCAGCCAGTCCACGGGCAGGATCTCGGCGCCCGCCACGTTCTGGCGCTCACCGTTTTGCTGCAGGCCCAGCGCCACCAGCGCCGCCGTGTTCAGCCGGGGGCAGCCGATGACGCCGTGCTGGCCGTCCAGCAGCGGATCGTACTGCTCCAGCATGGCCGTCACGACCTCGCCGCCCGCCACGGAACCGAAACCGAGGCCGGTGGCCACATACTCCGGCGTTTCGAAGCCGAAGAAGGCGTCGTTTTGCAGCAGCTCGTCCGGGGAACGCAGCAGCTCCACGTCAGTGTCGAAGTAGATGCCGCCGTGGTGGGCCACCACCCACAGCCGCACATAGTCGCTGAGGAAGGCCCACTTCTTCTCCGCCACGCACATGCGGGTATAGCCGTTCATGGTGAGGTCGAAGTTGGACTCGTCCCACCGCACGATCTCGTAATCGGGGCAGAACTTTTTCCAGCTTTCAAGGCACTTTTGCGCCAGTTTCGGCAGTTCCTTGCCGCCAAACCAGCAGTAATGGATCGTTTTGGGGATCATACAGACACTCCTCACACCAGCGAGCTCAGCCACTCCCGCAGCGTCACGCTGGAGAAGCCGGAGTCGAAATGCTGGTTGATCACGTTGGCATAGTAGAAATACGCCACGTAGCACACCACCGCCGCCGGGATCAGCCAGCGCCGGGTGGCCCGGTCAAAATTGCTGAAGAGCCACGGGATGGTGATGCACTGAAAAATCAAAAAGTAGTTGGCGAGGCGGCCAAAGTAGTTGGCCGTGCCGAAGAGGGCCACGAACATGATGGCCGCATTGACCGTCACCAGATTCACCATCAGATTCATGGTCCGGTCGTTCTTTTGGGCGATGACCTTCCGGGTCATAAAGGACAGCACCACCGGCACCGCCACCACCGCCAGACGGAAGGGATTGACGCCTTCACCGGAGAATTCCTCCACGCTGTAGCCCTCGCCCAGCATGGTGGTGATATTGATGATGGTTCCCATCATCGGCTGCAGCAGCACGCCTGCCGCTGCAAACGCTGCCAGCATCCAGTAGGTCAGCTTGGTCCACGGGGTAAACAGCAGCAATGGGGTGATCAGGTAGATCAGTGCATAGGCGTGGAACAAGCTGCCCAGCGCCACCCACAGCACAAAGGGGATCCACTTTTTTTTCAGCGCCCGATCCACGGCCACCAAGCAGAAGGCCGTTGCCACACATTGCTTGATGGCCGCCAGCGGGAAGGTAAACGCACCGCCCGCAATGAACAGAAACACCGTCAGCCAGAGGTTACAGCTGTATTTGCGGATGAACCACAGGTAGATGCCCACAGTAATGGCAGCATAGAACATCAAAAAAGTCTGATCATTTGCTCCCAGATTCACCAGCAACTGGTTGACCGCTTCAAACCCCGGATCGGTGCTGAGACTCCAGTTGCGGCCCGCCAGTACCGGGCCGCCCACCTCCATCAGGTTGTACGCGTGACGGTAAAAATACGTGTCGTTATAGCCACGGCGCAATCCCACAAACAGGATCATCACCACGGCCATAACGGTGTAGAACACCCACTCCCGGCGCACATAGCGCATCCCATTACGCTCGTAGACCGAGGTGTAATGGGACAGCACCGCCAATATCATACTTGTCAGCACCACCGGCAGCAGTTCACTCATGTTGTTTCCTCTTTTTTATTCATTATGGTCTATCTACCCTGTATTCTCTTTTTATGCAAAAAACGATACACAAATCCCGGCAAAAGACCTATTAGAAAAGATCTCAAAGCATATATATTTTTCCACTTGGGGAGATCCAATGTCTTTACAACCAACATAACCATGTACATTTCATTTAGTCGATACCGAAACTTTCGTCTATTGGCTGCATTTCTGTCATCCCGCATTTTATATAGCGGCTGACTCAAATTCTTCCCTCTCCCGCCAGCGGAATAAATTTTCAACCACAAATGGCAGTCTTCTACCCTCAGCAGTCGTGGATCTACACTATAACCACCCACATTGCGCAAAATCTCTGCACGCATCATACATGGTGCATGGCAGTGCACCGGCCCATGAACCATCATTTCCGCTTTAGGGTATTCGCTATCAATCCGCCCAGTTGCGTAGTCACCCGCTTCATCAAAGTAGATCATAGGGCAACTAACGACGGCCACATCCGGTTCGTTTTCTAATACTGCAAGTTCCTGTTCAAATCGCTGAGGTAAAGATATATCGTCACCATCCATGCGCGCTATGTATTCCCCGCGTGCATGTTCCAAGCAATGATTCAGCGTGAAATTCAAGCCCATATTCTTTTCATTTTTCAGAAGGACAATTTTGTCTGGGAACCTTTGGCAATACTCGTTGGCTACATGGTATGTATCATCGCTTGAACCATCATCACACATGATCAATTCCCAATCCGTATAGTTCTGTTCCAAAATAGAGTCGATTGCTTCCGGCAACGTCTCTGCGCAATTGTAGATTCCCATCAAAACAGAAATCTTCACTTGGAATTCCATTTCTTTCTCCGTCTCTACGCTCTAATTCTTTACGGTTATCTGCGGCATCAAAAGTGTTTCACACTATCTATGCCCATTCTTCTTTTTCGTTCTCCTACTTACTTCATCTTTCTCAGCCAATCGATCATTCTGCACAGAAGCAGTACTCCGCCGCTCCAACGCCACTTGGCACACAGGAAGAACACTTCCCAATAGATTGGCATATGGGAAATATCCAACTGCTTTGCAGCCGCCCGATATCGGGAAGATGCGAGAATCTCTTTCAGTTCCGCTCTCTTTTCTCTTGCAGCCAATCCGCTTGCGGAAACATTCATACCCAGTCCGATCAAATTCAGCGCAATGCGGTTCTTCAGCGCTGCGCTTTCTTCGGGACAAATCTCTCCAAACCGGTCATAAAGACGATTCCACTGCTCCCAAAGGTCAGCCTTATAGCCCGTCGTAAAGGAGTTTTCGTTGGTCCGACGATAGTGGTACAAATATCGATCTATATATACCGCTTTCTCGACAGCCGAAAACACTTCTGCATTAAACAGTCCGTCTTCACAAGTGCCGATCTCTTCCAAATCCACAAAGCGAGCTGCGGAAGCTTCTATACAATTGCGGCGATAGAGCTTTCCCCACACAGTAGACAGCGTGTCAAGTTGTTCCGGGCGGGCCAATTCTTTACCGACAGGGCCGACAAGCCTCCGCCGAAGTTTGACGCACTCAGCTTTATCGAACACTATGTCGGTGTTAGGCAAAAGCTTTCGTGTCAGTTGCTTGTCTCCGTACTCCCTGTAATAGTTCCAAAAGACCACATCCGCCTGCTGCGCTTTTGCCGCAGCTACAGCTACTTCGCAAGTTTCTGCTTCGATCCAGTCATCACTGTCCACAAACAGTACATACTCGCCCGTCGCAACAGAAAGACCCGCATTTCTTGTCTGAGAAATACCAGAGTTTTCTTGATGTAAAACAGTGATTCGCTCATCCTTCGCCGCATATTCGTCGCAAATCGCACCGCTCAAATCAGGCGAGCCGTCATCAACCAGCACGATTTCCAGCTTGCGATAACTTTGACCGCAAATGCTGTCCAAACATTGGCACAGGTAGGTCTCTGCTCTGTAAACAGGCACAATGACACTAACCAAATCAGCCTGCAGCACCCGCTTCGGCTCACTCATAGTCCCAATCCTTCCAAGGTCGCATTCACGACCTTTTCTTTATCAAAAATTGCTTCCATTCGCCGGCGGCCGGCGGCGCCCATGGCGGCACGCTCCTGCATCGGCAGCGCCAGGAAGCGCTTCATGGCCGCATACAAGCTCTCCGCATCCTGCGGTGCACACAAAAGACCGCTGACGCCCTCCTCCACCGCCTCCCGGCAGCCGGGGATATCGCTGGTGATGACGGGGCGGGCCATGGCGGCGCACTCCAGGTTGGTATTGGCCATGCCCTCGTGGTAGCTGGGCAGCACGAAGCAATGACCGGCGGCCACAAAGGGCCGCACGTCGGTCTGGTAGCCGTGATAGCGCAGCCAGCCCGCCTGCTCTCCGGCGGCAACGGCGGCGCTGTAGTCCTCTTCCATTTCGCCCAGCACGTCCAGCGTGCAGGCAGCACCCTCGTCATGGAGGCGGGCCATGGCGGCAAACAGCTCGTCCACGCCTTTTTCCCGCATCAAGCGGCCCACGAACAAAAACCGGGTGGGTTCCTCCGCCGGGTAATCCACGGCTGCAAAGCGCTGCAGATTCACACCGGCGCCCATCAAAAGACAGCACTGCTCGGGGCGGACGATGCCCATTTCCAGCAGCGTATCCCGGTTGCCGGCGTTCTCGAAGAACACCACCTTGGCCTTTTTCAGCGCCGTTTTATACATAATCGTCACCAGCGTGCGCAGGGCGCCCTGCTTCTGGAAGGCGGTGCCCAGGCCGGTGATATTGGCGGCGAAGGGGACGCCCGCCGCCCGGCAGGCGAGGCCGCCGTAAATGTTGGGCTTGATGGTGTAGGAGATCACCAGATCCGGCCGCACCTGTCGCAGCAGACGGCGGTAGCGCAGCAGCAGCTTGCCGTCGGTGACGGGATTGATGCCCCGCCGGTCGAGGGGGGTATCGACAAAGGTGCAGCCCATCTCCTCCAGCGGACGGACCAGATCGCCGTCGGGCAGAGCGATGGTCACCTCGTGCCCGGCAGAGAGCAGCCGCTGCAGCAGTTCCTGACGGAACTGGTACAGGCCCACATCGAAATTTGCTAAAATCAGAAGTTTCATGCCATCTTTCTGGCCGGAATACCGGCGTAAGTACCCTTTTCCTTCATATCGGTAATCACTACCGAACCGGCGCCCACGATGCAGCCGGCACAGATATGCACATTGTTGCGCACCACAGCGGCGGCGCCCACCAGTGCCTCCTCACCCACATGCACCGCACCGGTCAGCACAGCGCCGCAGGACACATGGGCATAGTCGCCGATGACATTGTCATGCTCCACCACGGCGGCGGTATTGATGATACAGTGACGGCCCACTTTGGCGCCGGCATTGACCACAGCCGCCGGCATGACCACGCTGCCCTCGCCGATGACGGCGTTGGGGGAGATCACAGCGCTGGGATGCACGGCGGTGTACCACCGCAGTGCCAGCGCATCCACGATGCGGTGGCGGATCACATTATTGCCCACCGCCACGATGAAGCGGCAGTCGGTAAACTTTTCGGCGTCGATGGCGGCACCCACCACCGGCACGCCCTGCACCACGGTACCGATCTCGATACCGTCGTCCAGCAGGCCCACCACAGTATCGCCGCAGGCCTGTACAATATCCATGATGACTTTGGCGTGTCCGCCGCCGCCAATCAGCATGACTTTCTCTCTCATATCACACGCTCCTCCGAGCCCTGAAATTCTTCCATTGTAGCGCTGCTCTCTGCCGAGATGCCCTCCCGGCGCAGCACCGCTTTGACCGTCAGCCACAGGATCTTCAGATCCAGAGCGAAGCTGATATGGTCCACGTACCAAACGTCCATGGTGAACTTATCTTCCCAGGTCACCAGATTGCGGCCGTTGACCTGTGCCCAGCCGGTGAGTCCCGGCATCACCTCGTGCCGCCGTGCCTGCTGGGCGTTATAGAGCGGCAGGTACTTCACCAGCAGCGGGCGGGGGCCCACCAGGGACATATCGCCCCGGAAAATGTTCCACAGCTCCGGCAGCTCGTCCAGCGACAGGGAGCGCAGCGTGCGGCCGAAGGGGGTGAGGCGCTGCTCGTCGGGAAGCAGCCGGCCGTCTTCATCCCGCTCATCGGTCATGGTGCGCAGCTTGTAGAGGCGGAACACTCTGCCGTTTTTACCGGGCCGCTCCTGACAGAAGATGGCAGGGCTGCCCAGCTTGCTGCGCACCAGCAGCACCAGCACCAGCAGCACCGGCCACAGCACCAGCAGTACACAGCCGGAGATCAGCAGATCCAGTCCCCGCTTGATGAACTTTTCATAAACACCGGCCTGGCGCATCGTTGTGGCCCTCTCTTTCGGCAGCCTTCGTCTGCACATGGCAATACAGTATAGATTATAACAGCAAGCCTTTTCTTTTTCAATATGTACCGTCGAAAATCGTCGGAATTTTTACAACAATTTCAGGCCGAATATTCATAAAAAAAAGACACGGTCCAGGAGTCATCACTCCATGTCCGTGTCTTCTTTCTGTTGTAGGCCCGGGAATTTTCCGGCTTGCGGGTGACGGGATTGATGCCGTACCAGCCGCCGCGCCGCGCCTTATCCAGTTCTTTTTTCTTCTTTTTCGAAAGCTTGTCGTAGGGGACAAATTTTTCCATTCTTTTCCTCCTGTTTCCGTGGGTGGGATGTTGACAGCACGCAGTATACCATCTTCCCGCCGGGTCGTCAAAGGCTTTCGTCAAAATGTTGCAAAAAGTTCACAAATTTTGGAACTACTCCCTATTTACACCGACCTTTTCCCCTTGTTATAATGTTCCAAAATCAAAACGACACAAGGAGGAACCGCCTATGAAACGCATCTTTGCCCTGGTGCTGACGCTGGCACTGGCCCTGAGTCTGACGGCCTGCGGCAGCGCCAAGATCGAGGACACCAACGGCGCCGACAACTTCGCCCTGAACACCATCACCGACCAGAACATTCTCAAGCTGGATCTGCCCTCCGCCGGCAGCGGCATCAAGATCAGCGGACTGCTGAGCAAGACGGCGGAGTTTTCCTCCAAGGACTTCTCCGGCGTGGTGGAGATCCTGTGGACCGACATGCTGGCCGGCGACTTCGTGCTGGATCTGATGGACTACACCGTGACCGGCGGCAACTTCCGCATGGTGGTCATCAACGATGACAAGATCATCGCCGACATCGCTCCCGGCACTACCCAGATCCTGCTGCCGGGCGTGAAGGGCCACGTGTCCCTGCGCATCGCCGGTGAGAGCGCCGCCTACTCCTTCTCCATGACGGAGGTGGAGTACAACAGCTTCGCCCATAAGTAAAGCCCTCTCAGTCACCTCCGGTGACAGCTCTCCCAAAGGGAGAGCCAAGACCCTCTCAGTCACCTCCGGTGACAGCTCTCCCAGAGGGAGAGCCAAGGTAGGTGCAGCGAGGACGGAGAGCTCTTGCCTC